>JAPLPI010000222.1 GCA_026400305.1 Alphaproteobacteria bacterium
TCACCGACGGCCGCGAAAAGGTGAAGTACGCGGTCGAGAAGGAAGGCCTGCCGGGCTTGGTCGCCGCGCGCGCCCTGTCGCAGTTGCAGGATGCGATTATCCAGGTGATCTACGACTTCGCCACCAAGCATGTGTACTACGCCCAGAACCCGTCCACCGCCGAGCGTATCGCGGTGGTCGCCACCGGCGGCTATGGCCGCGGCGAACTGGCGCCGGGATCGGACATCGACCTGCTGTTCCTGCGCCCCTTCAAGCAGACCGCCTGGGGCGAAAGTGTCATCGAGTTTATTCTCTACATGCTGTGGGATCTGGGGCTGAAGGTCGGACACGCCACGCGGTCATTGGCGGAAAGCGTGCGCCTGGCCAAGTTGGACGTCACCATCTGCACCGCCGTACTGGAAACGCGTTACCTGTGGGGCGACCGCGGATTGTACGAAGGGCTGCGAACTAAGTTCTGGAAGGAAGTCGCCACCGGCAATGGCCGCGATTTCGTGGAAGCAAAATTGGCCGAGCGCAGCCAACGCCATGTGCGCCAGGGCGAAAGCCGCTATCTGGTCGAGCCGAATATCAAAGAGGGCAAGGGCGGCCTGCGCGACTTGCAGACCCTCTACTGGATCGGCAAGTATCTCCATCACGTCGATGATGCTGCCAACCTGATCGAGCATGGTGTCTTCACTAAGGACGAATACCGCACCTTCCAGAAGGCGGAAGATTTTTTGTGGAATGTGCGCGTGCGCCTGCATTACCTGCTGGGCCGCGCCGAAGAACGCCTGAGCTTTGACGTGCAGCCGGCGCTGGCGACCGAACTGGGCTATGTCGATGCCGACAAGCCGCGCCGCGCGGTGGAAGCCTTCATGCGCGCCTACTTCCTGGTGGCCAAGGATGTGGGCGATCTGACCCGCATCTTCTGCGCCGCGCTGGAAGAGCAGCACAAAAAAGTCCGGCCTTCGCTGCGCACCATCCTGCCGGGCTTTTTGAAAACGCGCAGTCCGGAAGACGATTTCTATGTCGAGAATGGCCGACTGACCGCCACCCCCTCCATCTTCAAGCAGGATCCGGCCAACATCCTGCGCATGTTCCATATCGCCGCCGCCAAGGGCGTGGACATTCATCCCAATGCGCTTCGCACCGTCACGCGCAGCCTAGATCTGATCACGGATAATGTACGCAACAATCCAGTTGCCAACCAGGCGTTCCTGGAAGCGCTGACCTCGCGCCACGACCCTGAGCGCGCCTTGCGGCTGATGAACGAAGCCGGCGTGCTGGGCCGTTTCGTACCGGAGTTCGGCCATGCCGTGGGATTGATGCAGTTCAACATGTATCACCACTATACGGTGGACGAGCATTTGATCCGGGCCGTGGGCAATGTCGCGGCCATCGAGCGCGGCGACCACAAGGACACCAATCCGCTCACCAGCGATATTGTCAAGCGCATAAAGTCGCGCAACGTATTGTACTGCGCCATCCTGTTGCATGACGTGGCCAAGGGGCTGCCCGGCGATCACAGCGATGTCGGCGCCGAAATCGCTCGCAGCCTGTGCCCGCGGCTAGGCCTGTCGTCAGCCGAGACCACGGCGGTGGCCTGGTTGGTGAAAAACCATCTGGTGATGAGCGATACCGCCCAGCGCCGCGATGTATCCG
>JAPLPI010000137.1 GCA_026400305.1 Alphaproteobacteria bacterium
AGTCCCCGTTGGGATAGGTGAAGGTCTTGGCGCCCGACAGGCGCGCGCCGGTGATGATGCTGTTATGGGCGCCGGAATCGTAGATCACCGCATCGGGACGGGCGAGCAGGTGCGAAATCACGCTGACATTGGTGAGATAGCCGCTGATGAAAACCAGCGCGTCCTCGGTGCCCAGGAAGTTGGCGAGCTTGCTCTCCAGCTCAATGTGCAGGTCGATCTGGCCGGCCACGATGCGGCTGGCCGAAGCCGAGGTGCCGTACTTATCGATGGCGTTCTTGGCGGCGGCGGTGACGGCGGGATGGCCGTTCAGGCCGAGATAGTTGTAGCCGGAATAGCTGACGACGCTCTTGTCGTTGCGACGAATTACGCTGTGGCTGACGCCGTCGCGCGGCTGGAAGAATGGATTGTCGAGGCCGGCATTCTCCATGTCTTGGACACGGCGGCGTAGCGCCCGATAGCCCGCAAAGTCGTCAACGACGCTTTTGCTTTCGGGAATTTCGGCCTCAATGGCCTTTTGCTCGGCGGCCGCAGAATGGGTCGTCATAGCGCCTCAGATGGTGATCTCAAGAATTGCCCCGAATTCAGTTCGGCAATATTATTGGAGCATAACCAGAAATCTCTATGCCACAACCTTCGCCATCACGGTAAGTCCCTATATTTGCCCTCAAAATTTGTATCCTTGGGGCAGGAAAAAACATCACTGGTTTCAATGGGCCGAGGATAAAAATCCCCTTTTCCCCGGGTTCGGGACGATTTCTCGAGTAACAATTGGTAGCATTTCTTCAATGCCGCAGCGGCCATGGCGCGTGCCTGTACAGGCTAAAACCTGCGTCATAGTATCTGAATACAGACGAAAAGCGGTGCCGGAACCGATTCGGGCATGGCTGTATACGGGCGCACCATCCCCTAGAGATTCGAAGAGCAAGGCATGCTTTCTGCGCAGCATCTGGTGAAGTCTTTCGCCGGGCGCCGGGTCATCGAGGACGTGACGCTTAAGCTCGATCGCGGCGAAGTGGTCGGGATGCTGGGCCCCAACGGCGCGGGCAAGACCACTACCTTCCAGATGCTGACCGGCATGATCACGCCCGATGCCGGCGCCATCACTCTGGACGGGCACGCCGTCACCACCATGCCCTTCTATGACCGCGCCCGCTTCGGCGTCGCCTATCTGCCACAGGCGCCATTCGTGCCGCGCAGCCTCACGGTGGAGCAGAATCTGCAACTGGTGCTGGAAGCGCGGTTGCCGGATGCAGCGTTGCGGAAGATACGGATGGTCGAGCTGATCGAGGAGTTCCGCCTGGGCGAATTCCGCCGCAAGAAGGTGGGCGAGCTATCCGGCGGCCAGCGCCGCCGCTGTGAGATCGCCATCACGCTTGCCTGCGAACCCAGCTTCGCCATGCTGGACGAACCCTTTGCCGGCGTAGACCCGCATGCCACCGAGGAAATCGGCCAGATGATCAATCACCTGGCGGACCGCGACATCGGTGTGCTGATCACCGACCACAAGGCGCGCGAGCTGCTGGGCATCGTGGACCGCGCCTATGTCATCGAAAGCGGCCGGGTGCTGGCGGAAGGCGATGTCGCGCAAATCGTCGCCAACCAGGATGTGCGCCGCGTCTATCTGGGCGAGGAATTCCGGCTTTGACCGTGACCCTGGCCAACTTCCTGCGCGGAGATTTTGCTCGCGGCTTCTTCCGTCGCGTTGGCTCCCAGGCGCTGGCGGTGATCATCCTGATCGAGGCCATCTTTTTGGCCGAGCATTTCACCTGGGTGTTCCGCGACGCGGTGCGCCACGAAGCCGATCTTTCGGGCATTGCGCTGGTGCTGGCCTGCACTTCGACCGAGATTTTCGACCTGGCGCTGGCCATCGCCATCCTGATGGCGGCCTATACAGCCTTGCTGCGGATGCGCGAGAACCGCGAGCTGCTAGTGCTCTTCGCTTCGGGGCTGGGACCATACCAGCTGGGCGCGCTGGTGCTTATCGTGGCGCTGGCGGGACAGGTAATCAGCGCGGCGGGTTCAGGCATCGCCGATCCTTTGTCGCGCTATGCCCAGCGCTCCATCCTGTTCAGTTCCGAATTGCGTTCGCTGAAGAAGGGCGTGGCCAAGAACGAGTTCTACTATTTTCCCTCATACGTCGCCTATGCGATGGATCATGTCAGCGGTGGCGCGCCGCCGCTGGGCGATGTGGCGGTGATCGACGCCAGCGATCCCAAGCCGAAATCCGACCGGACGCTTTTCGTCTATCAGCAGATCGGGCCGCACACTTCGCGCGTTGTCACAGCCGCCCAGGCGCGGCTGGACGGGCCCGACCGCAGCGGTAAGATCGTGCTGAACCTGAATGATTTCACCTCCCACACCTTCGCCGACGCCAATCCCATGGCCGGCGAAGGCGGCGCGCCGGTCAAGGATGTGCTGAAGGTCGCCGAACCGCTGAAGGACGGTCCGCCCATCAGCATGAAGGTGCGCGACATGAGCCAGCTGATGATGGTGGACCAGCTGTTGCCTTTCACTGCGCGCGGCAGCAATACCGCCGAGCAGACCATTTTCGAGCAGTTGTTCGTGCCCGATTATGGGACCAATTATACCCGCGTCGCCCAGATGCGCCTGCTGGCCGAGCGTTTCTCGCGCAGCCTGCTGTCCTTTCTGGCGCCCCTGATCGCGCTCCTGGGTGTGGGCCTGACCAACCGGCTGACCAACTGGTTTGCACTGCCGCTGTCCTGTGTGGTGCTGATGTCGGTGAACCTGTTCTGCGAATGGGTGATCACCACAGGCGCGCCGGTGAGCGTGGCGGGCGCGCTGTTGCCGGTGCTGCTGCTCTATGGCGCGGTGGCCGTCATCGCCTTCAATCTTCTAGTGTGGCGCCACAGTGACTTGGTGCGCCCACAGCTGGGGCGGTCATGATTTTAATTAAGAGCCAGGGAGGTGCCCGCGCGGTCTATCTCGCACCCTGGGGGCTTTATTCCCGCTATATTCTGGGAGCTTATCTGCGTCACATCATGATGGTGTCGGCGGCGCTGATGACCATCGCGCTCACCATCGATCTGTGGCCGCAGGTGGGGCTGTTTTCCGGCGGTCCGCTGCATGTGGTGTGGGATATTGCCCGGTTGACGTTGCTGCGGTTGCCCGACCTGCTGCCACCTTTCATTCCCTTTGCCACCTTCCTGGGGGTGGTGTGGAGCGAAAGCGCTTTGACCGAATCGCGCGAGCGCCTGCTGATCTGGAACAGTGGCCGCTCGCCCATATTCTGCCTGGTACCGGCTCTGATGGCGGGCCTGGTCATGGCGGTGGCGCTGTTCGTGGTGGATGCGTGGGCCCGGCCGGCCGCCATCGATGTGCAGATCGATGAAAGGCTGGGGCGTGAAGGCATCCGCCTAGACCGTGCTCAAAGCGGCGGCAATCACTGGATCGCCCTGCCTGACGGGTTGCTGCGCGCCGAGATCGAATATGGCCCGCCGTTGAAGCTGCACAATGTCACCGTCTACAAGATGGACAGCAACGGCCATCTGTTTGAAGTGGATACCGCCGCGACGGCGTTGCCTTTTGGCGGCGGCAACTGGCGGCTGGAACAGGGGCGCTTTACCTGCGCCATGGCGCTACTTGGCGCAGCCCTGTCGATGATCTATTTCGCCTACCAGACGGGCTGGCTGGCCCTAGTGACGGTGCTGCTGGCCGGGTACCTGGCGCATTTTTCCAGCAAGGCGTTCAGCCTGATGGGTGAGTTCGGCTATATCGCGCCGTTTTTGGCTGGCTGGCTGGCGCCGCTGCTGTTGATCGCGGCGGTGCTCAGGGCGCTGTTTGTGATACAGAAAAGTCGTGGACTGGGCGCACGGCTCGTGGATACGCCAAACTATACAGATGCTACTTCTGGATAAGATGTTCGTGGATCGCCTTGCCGCTGGTGATGTCGATGCCCAGCACATCCAGTGACGGCACGCTGGGCATAAGCCCGCCTTCTACCACCTGCAGATAGACATAGGCCACCTTCACCGTGTGGG
>JAPLPI010000328.1 GCA_026400305.1 Alphaproteobacteria bacterium
TTGTGGCAGAAGACCTGAGTGACGATGTCTTTCTTGCCGGTGTTGGTCATCACATGGCTGATGGTCATTTGCGGCTTGCCCGGCGCCAGCCGCACGCTTTTGGCGTAGCGGTAGCCGTAGCCTGACTCCGGGTCCTTGAGGTCCTGGGTGAAGCGCGCGCCGGTCTTGGTGGATTTGAAGGTGCGGGCGCCTTCGTTCAGGACGGGCAGGGTGGGGAATTGGTCGTAGCGGTCTGAGGTGCGCTTGAAGATGCCGATGCCGGGCTTCAGGAAGCGTTCTCCCATGCCGGCCTCGTCAAAACCTACGGCTGAGAACTCCTCCACCGGGCCGCTCATGTTGCAGCAGGCATGTTCGGTAGCTGGTGGATATTTGCCGTTGTCCAGCGGATCAGCGACGAAGCGGTCGAACCAATAGCTGCTGTAATCCTGGCCCTTGTAGGTGATGTGGAACACCACGCCGGTATGGTCGAAGCGCGAGCCCTGGTTGAGTTCATTCTTGCCCGGTGGAAACACGCGCGCGGACAGGATGCCATTTGAAATGTCGACATGGGCGAAGTTTTCGATCTCCGCGGCAGGCTGGGTGCCGGGCACGGGCGCCGGCTGGGCGCTCGCGGTACCGCAAGCGCCCATTAGCAAGGCAGTTGCCAGCGCTGCGCGCCACATCTTAGCCCTCGCCCGGGCCGAAATAGTCATAGGTGTAGGTCCAGCGCTTGGTCTGGCCCGGCTTCAGCGAGATGGCGATATAGGGCTCCCAGCTGAAGGTGGTGCGGATGGACCAGAAGTTGATTTGGGAGAGCGGCTGGTCAGCGCGGATGTGCTGGCCGAAGCCGGTCTTGGTGTTCACCACCTTGAAGTCGTAATCGCTGGCGGATGCCCCGAAGCCGGTGAAGGGCGAGGTAACGCTTTCACCTTCCTTGACGGCGCGCAGGTACTTGAGCGTCTTGCCATTGACCGAGGCGGCATCGGCGGCCAGCGGCTTGCCGGCGACCAGGGTGAAGGGCGCGGTCAGTTCGACATTCTCGTTGCCTTCGCTGAGCGACAGGAAGTTGTGGCAATAAACGGAGGTGTCGAGGTCCTTCTTGCCGGTGTTGGTCAGCACATGCTCGATCTGCATCTGCGCCTTGCCGGGGATCAACTTCACGGTCTTGACGTAGCTGTAGCCCCAGCCGGTTTCCTTGTCGTTCAGCTTCTGGGTCAGGCGCACGCTGGTCTTGGTGGCGCTATAGCCGCGCGTACCTTCGTTCAGCACCGGATAGGAATGGACGAAGATGTACGGATCGGTGTCGCGCTTGAGGATGCCCACGCCGATCTTCAGGAACTTGCCGCCCATGCCGGCCTCGTTGAAGCCAATGGCGGTGAATTCTTCCGAGGGGCCGACGGCGCCGCTGGCGGTGGAGACGGTGACCTGGCCGTTCAGCCAGGCAAAGTCATGCACGGCCGGCGAGTAGCTGGAGAACCAGTACTGGCCATAGTCCTGGCCCCTGTAGGTGGCGTGGGCCACGACGCCGGCGCGGTCGAAACGGGTGCCGCGATAGAAGCCGCCTTGGCCCGGAAAATAGACCTTGGCCCAGACGATGCCGTTGGTGATGTCCTTGTGGGGCAACCCGTCCAGGGTGCTGGCAGGGATGATGCTGGAAGCGGGCGGGGCGGGCTGGGCCGAAGCAGCCATGCTGAGGATCGCCACAGAACCCATTGCGGCCAAAGCGAATTTGGACATTTTGCTGGACATTCTCTACCCCTTTTGCTTCCCCGGCCGTCCCCTTGTATGAGGGACTGTTGCCATGATCCTCACCTTATATAGCAGAACATGAAACGCGTCCTCATCACTTCCGCCATTCCCTACGTCGCCGGTGTCAAGCACCTGGGCAACCTGGTCGGGTCCATGCTGCCGGCCGACATCTTCGCCCGGTTCTGCCGCAGCCGCGGCTATGAAACGCTAGCGATCTGCGCCACCGACGAGCATGGCGCGCCGGTTGAGCTGGCGGCGCTAGAGGAGGGGACGCCGGTCGCGGACTATGCCGCCAAGTGGCACAAGGTACAGAAGCAGCTTGGCGACCGGTTCGCGCTGAGCTGGGACAATTTCGGGCGTTCGTCTTCGCCGCAGAACCATGAGCTGACCCTGCATTTCGCGCGGGCGCTGTGGAAGAACGGCTTCCTGGAAATCCGGGTCACCAAGCAGGCCTATTCACCCACCGACAAGCGCTTTTTGCCCGACCGTTACGTTATCGGCACCTGTCCTCATTGCGGCTATGTCCGGGCGCGCGGCGATCAGTGCGAGAACTGCACCCGAGTCCTCGATCCGATCGACCTGATCAAGCCGCGCTCGGCGGTGTCGGGCGCCGCCGATATCGAGATCCGCGATGCCACCCACCTGTTCCTGAAACAGTCCCAGTTCTCTGACAGGCTGCGGACCTGGATCGACAGCCACAAGAATGACTGGCCGTCGCTGGTGACGTCAATTGCCTACAAGTGGCTGGACGAGGGACTGCAGGACCGCGGCATCACGCGCGATTTGGAATGGGGCATTCCGGTGCCAGACGACATTGCCGATGGCCAGCTCAAGGGCAAGGTCTTCTATGTCTGGTTCGATGCGCCGATCGAGTATATCGCCGCCACCAAGGAATGGGCCGACAAGAACAACAAAGGCGATGCCTGGAAAGACTGGTGGTACGGCGATGCCGCCAAGGACGTCACCTATTGGGAATTCATGGGCAAGGACAATGTGCCTTTCCACACGGTGGGTTTTCCGGTGACGATCATGGCCTCGGGCGAGCCCTGGAAGCTGGTGGATCGGTTGAAGGGCTTCAACTGGCTCAATTATGAC
>JAPLPI010000310.1:0-1928 GCA_026400305.1 Alphaproteobacteria bacterium
CGACTTCGCCGGTCTCCTATTCCAAGTTCACCGAGCTGGTGGTCCAGAACCAGGTGCGCAAGGTGATGTTCCAGGGCGAAGCCGTGAAGGGCGAGATGACCAACGGTCAGCCCTTCACCACCACCGTCCCAAACAATGACACCACCCTGTGGCCAACCCTGAAGGCCCACAATGTGGATACCGCCGTCACGCCTGCCGATGACGGCATCAATTTCCTCTCCATCTTGGTCAGCTGGGCGCCCATGCTGCTGATCTTCGGCGTCTGGGTGTTTTTCTTGCGCCAGATGCAGTCGGGCGGCGGCAAGGCGATGGGCTTCGGCAAATCGCGCGCCAAGCTGTTGACCGAGCGCCAGGGCCGCGTGACGTTCGAAGACGTTGCCGGCGTGGACGAGGCCAAGGATGACCTGAAGGAAATCGTGGACTTCCTGCGCGATCCGCAGAAATTCCAGCGCCTGGGCGGCCGCATCCCCAAGGGTGTGCTGCTGGTCGGCCCGCCGGGCACCGGCAAGACCTTGCTGGCGCGGGCCATCGCGGGCGAAGCCAATGTGCCATTCTTCACCATTTCGGGTTCGGACTTTGTCGAGATGTTCGTGGGCGTCGGCGCCAGCCGCGTGCGCGACATGTTCGAGCAGGCCAAGAAGAATTCGCCTTGCATCGTCTTCATAGATGAAATCGATGCGGTCGGCCGCCATCGCGGCGCCGGCCTGGGCGGCGGCAACGACGAGCGCGAACAGACCCTCAATCAGTTGCTGGTCGAGATGGATGGTTTTGAAGCCAATGAAAGCGTCATCCTGATCGCCGCGACCAACCGTCCCGACGTGCTGGACCCGGCGCTGCTGCGTCCGGGCCGTTTCGACCGCCATGTGGTCGTCCCGAACCCCGATCTGGGCGGTCGCGAGAAGATCCTGCGCGTCCATCTGCGCAAAGTGCCGCTGGCGACCGACGTCGACCCGCGTACCATCGCGCGCGGTACGCCGGGATTCTCCGGCGCCGATCTGGCCAACCTGGTGAATGAAGGCGCATTGCTGGCAGCCCGCCGCGGCAAGCGCGTCGTCACCATGAGCGAACTGGAAGACGCCAAGGACAAGGTGATGATGGGCGCCGAGCGCCGCTCTATGGCCATGAGCGACGAGGAAAAGAAGCTCACCGCCTTCCATGAAGCTGGCCATGCCATCGTCGCCATCAGCGTCGAAGGCTCTGATCCCATCCACAAGGCCACTATCATCCCGCGCGGTCGCGCGCTGGGCATGGTGATGCGCCTGCCGGAACGCGACGCCCTGTCCCTGACCCGCCAGAAGATGCTGGCGGACCTGGCGGTGGCGTTCGGCGGCCGCCTGGCCGAAGAGCTGGTGTTCGGCCATGAGAAGGTCACCACCGGCGCCCAGAGCGACATCGAGCAGGCCACCCGCATGGCTCGCGCCATGGTCACTCGCTTTGGCATGTCCGACAAGCTGTGCCCGATCGCCTATGCCGAGAACCAGGAAGAAGTCTTCCTAGGGCACAGCGTGTCGCGTACCCAGAACATTTCGGAAGCCACGGCACAGACGATCGACGCGGAAATCCACCGCATCATCGACGAGGCCTACAGCCGCGCCAAGGACATCCTCACATCCCGCCAGAGCGATCTGAACGTGTTGGCGCGGGGACTGCTGGAATATGAAACCCTGACGGGCGACGAGATCAACGCTCTGCTCAAGGGCATTCCCCCGGTCCGCACTCCGTATGAAGACCCGGTGCTGTCGGCCCGTGGCGAAGGCACCTCGGTGCCGGTGGCGGGCAAGCCGCGTCCGTCCGGTTCCGACCCCATCATCAGCCCGGAGCTGCAGCCGCGGTAACGGGAATTAGAGAACAGAAGGGCGGTCTGGAAACAGACCGCCCTTTTCTTTTTCCGGCACTTGTGGCCCTTACAGCACGATGAAAATCCTCGG
>JAPLPI010000310.1:1975-9426 GCA_026400305.1 Alphaproteobacteria bacterium
ATCCTCAACGTCACCACCGACAGTTTTTCCGATGGCGGCAAATATCTGGCCGCCGGCGGGGCGCTGTCCCATGCCCAGGTGATGGCGCAGGGCGGCGCCGACATCATCGACATCGGTGCGGCCTCATCCCATCCCGATGCGCAGGCCGTGGCGCCGGACCTGGAAATAGCGCGTCTGGCCGCGGTTATTCCCGCGCTGAAGCAGACGGGATTGCCTTTTTCCATCGACAGCTTTGCGCTGCAGGTTCAGCGCTGGGCGCTGGAGCAGGGCGTCCACTATCTGAATGACATTCATGGCTTCCCCGACCCGGCGCTTCATCCCGAACTGGCGGCATCGCCCGTGAAGTTGATCGTCATGCATGCGGTCCAGGAACGCGGTGTCGCCGTTCGTACCGAGGTGCCTTCAGTCGAAATCTTTGATCGTGTCACCCGCTTTTTCGATGAACGCATCGCCATGCTTCAGAAGGCGGGCGTCGCCCGGGACCAGCTGATCCTGGATCCCGGCATGGGTCAGTTCCTCGGCACCGATCCGGAAAACTCCCTGATCTTGCTGCGCCGACTTCCCGAACTGAAGGCGCGCTATGGCCTGCCTGTGCTGGTGTCGGTCTCCCGCAAGGGCTTTCTGCGCCAGCTGGTTGGCCGCCCGGCCGCCGAATCCGGGGCCGGCAGGCTTCATGGAGAAACCCTGGCTGCCGAGATGTTCGCGCACCGCCAGGGCGCGGACTATATCCGCACCCATGCCCCCAGCCCCCTGGCGGATGCCCTTAAGGTTCTGAAAGCCCTCAAGAAGCCTGTTAACCCCCGGCAATGACTTTGTGATAAAGTAGACCTTTCTTTCCGGACCTTTCCCATGACACGCAAATATTTCGGCACTGACGGCATCCGAGGTCGCACCAACGGCTTCAAGCTCACGCCCGAAGTGGCGATGAAGGCGGGTATGGCGGCCGGGCGCATCTTCAGCCGCGGCGAGCATCGCCACCGAGTGGTGATCGGCAAGGACACCCGCCTATCGGGCTACATGATCGAAAGCGCGCTGGTCTCCGGCTTCACCGCCGTGGGCATGGACGTGTTCCAGTTCGGCCCGCTGCCGACCCCCGCCGTGGCCATGCTGACCCGCAGCTTGCGTGCCGACCTGGGCGTCATGATCACCGCCTCGCACAATCCCTACGAAGATAATGGTATCAAGTTCTTCGGACCTGGCGGCCAGAAACTTTCCGACGCGGTGGAAGAGGAGATCGAGGCTCTGATGGCGGCCGGCCTGGAACAGGGCCTGGCATCGTCGGCCCGCATCGGCCGCGCCAAGCGCATCGATGACAGCCAGGCCCGCTATATCGAATTCGCCAAGCGCACCTTCCCGCGCAACCTGCGTCTCGACGGTTTGCGCATCGTGATCGATTGCGCCCATGGCGCCGCCTACAAGGTCGCGCCGGAAGTTTTGTGGGAACTGGGCGCCGATATCGTCACACTGGGCGTGTCGCCCGACGGCACCAACATCAACCAGGAATGCGGTTCGACCGCGCCGGCCACCATGTGCGCCCGGGTGCGCGACGTGCGCGCCGATTTCGGCATCGCGCTGGACGGCGACGCCGACCGGGTGTTGATGGCCGACGAACATGGCCGCATCATCGATGGCGACCAGATTCTGGCCCTGATCGCCAAGAGCTGGTCCAAGACCGAACGGCTCAAGGGCGGCGGCGTGGTCGGCACGGTGATGTCCAATGCCGGCCTGGACCGCTATCTCAAGACTTTGAACCTGTCCCTGGCGCGTTCAGCGGTGGGCGACCGCTATGTGCTGGAGGAAATGGCCAAGGGCGGCTTCAATGTCGGCGGCGAACAGTCCGGCCATATCATCCTGTCGGACTTTTCCACCACCGGCGATGGGCTGGTGGCGGCGCTGCAGGTGCTGGCGGTGCTGGCACAGGAAAACAAGCCGGCCAGCGAGGCGGCGCATCTATACGAGCCGCTGCCACAGGTGCTGGAAAATGTGCGTTTCAAGAAGGGCTCGCCGCTGGACGACGAAAAGGTCAAGTCCAGCATCGAATCCGCGAATGCGAAGCTGGGCGTCGGCGGGCGAATTCTGGTGCGCAAGTCGGGCACCGAGCCGTTGATCCGCGTCATGGCCGAAGGCGAGGACGAAAAGGTCGTGCGCGCCGCTGTGCGCCAGATCGCTGCGGCAATCGAAGAAGTGGCAGCTTAGGCGTATCCGATGACGATGGCGCGGCTGCTGGTGATCGCCGGATCGGATTCGTCCGGTGGCGCCGGTATTCAGGCTGACATCAAGACCGCCCAGGCCTTCGGCGTCTATGCCCAGACCGCGATCACCGCCGTCACCGTGCAGAACACGCTGGGCGTTACCGGTGCGCATATCGTGCCGGTGGATGTGGTGCGGGATCAAATCATTGCCTGCCTGTCCGATATCGGCGCCGATGCGATCAAGACCGGTATGCTGGGAAGCGCCGCGATGACCCGGATGGTAGCCGACACCTTGGCCGAACATGCGTCCTTCATTCCCCTGGTGGTGGATCCGGTGATGGTGGCCAAGGGCGGCTCGTCCCTGCTGGAGGACGACGCCATCACGGTGTTGAAGAAAACGCTGCTGCCGATGGCGGCGCTGGTCACGCCTAATCTGCCTGAGGCCGAGGCGTTGACCGGCATCCTGCCCGTCAGCGAACACCGGCTGCGCAACGCCGCGATGGTGTTCAAGGTGCTGGGCTGCAACGCCGTGCTGTTCAAGGGCGGGCACGGCGAGGGTGACGTGGTCCGTGACACGCTGTGGTTCGGTGGAAATTTTACAAATCTGGAGGCGCCGCGCCAGGCCACTCCCCACACCCACGGAACCGGCTGCACCCTGGCCACCGCCATCGCCTGTGGTCTGGCGCAGGGCCGCGCCATGCCGGACGCGGTCGCCCTGGCCCATGCCTATGTCCAGGCGGCGATCCGGACCGGCCCCGGCCTCGGTGGTGGCCACGGCCCGCTAGGCCATACGCCCCTTTCCGGCTAGCTTTGCCCAAACGCCCGGACACACGGGCAACGGGAGGGCTTCATGTTCGAAAAACCATCACGCCGCAGCGCCGTGCAGCAACTGGCTGTGGGCGCCGCGCTGGCCGCGACCAGCGCCAATGCGCAAACCCCGCGCGCGGACTCCACGCCGGACGATTTCTCCCGGCTGCAGAAAGAACTATCCAACTGGAACCGCTGGGGCGCCGACGATCAAATGGGCGCGGTCAACCTGATCACACCAAAGAAGCGCTTGTCGGCCCTGCGCGTGGCGCGCGAAGGCGCGTCTTACTCCATGGCGCGCAATGCCGAGACCAAGGAGGCGGTGGACAATCCGGCCCCCATCGTGCGCAAGACCACGCGCGTGGGCCGTGGCCAGATGCCCGGCAGTGCCGGCATCGGCGGCACCAGCGATACCTTCTTCATTTCGTATCACGGCTATGTCCATACCCACATGGATACGATCTGCCACTTCCTCTATGACCGGAAAATGTACAACGGTTACTCGCAGGACGAGGTGACCGAGGACGGTGCTGGGAAAAACAGCATCATCAATTTCAAGAACGGCATCATCACCCGCGGGGTGCTGATAGACATGGCGCGCCACAATGGCGTGGAATATCTGGAGCCCGGCACGGCCATCTATCCCGAAGACCTGGATGCCTGGGAGAGGAAGGCCGGCGTGAAGGTCGGGCCTGGCGATGTGATGATCGTGCGTACCGGCCGCTGGGCGCGGCGCGATGCGAAAGGGCCCTGGCCGATCCAGGGGGAAGGGCTTGCCGGGCTGCACATGTCCTGCGCCCGCTGGCTGCATGCCCGTGACGTTTCCATTCTGGGCGGCGATGGGGCGCAGGATGTGATCCCGTCGACCGTGACAGGCGTGTCCCAGCCCATCCATGCGCTTTGTATCGTGGCGATGGGCATGCCGATCTTCGACAATCTGGACCTGGAGCTGGTTGGGCGCGAAGCCGAAAAGCGCAAGCGCTGGGATTTCCTGGTCACCGCTTCGCCCGCCGCGGTGCCGGGCGGCACCGGATCGGTGCTGAATCCCATCGCGACCTTCTGATGACCCAGATGCCGGCCCGCCAGCAAGCCTTTCGCTCCGAGTATCGCGGCAAGATCGCGCCGGCATATCGTGGCTGGATGCATGTGGCGCTGATCTTCGGGCTGGGCGCGGCGGCGATCTGGATCTGTGCACGGCAGGTCACATCGCCCGCCTGGTTTGAATGGCTGGTGATCCAGCTGGCTTTCGCCATCTCCAACGTCTTTGAATGGTGGCTGCACAAATATGTGATGCACCGGCCGGTGAGGGGGCTGATGGGTATCTACAAGCGCCACACCCTGGCCCATCACGAATTCTTCACCGATGTGGAGCCCAGCTTCGACAACACACGCGACTTCCGCATCGTGTTCTTCCCGCCCTATGCGCTGGTAGCCTTCATGGCGATGTCGTTGGTGCCGGTCTTCCTTCTGAACCGGCTGGGTTTTGCCAATGCCGGCTGGCTGCTGCTGATCACCAATGTCGCGCTCTACCTGAATTACGAGCTGTTCCATTATTGCTGTCATGTGAAGGATGACAGGCTGGTGCGGCGCATCCCGCTGGTGAATTCCATCCGCCGCCATCACATTGCCCATCACGACCGCTCCATCATGATGGAACGCAATTTCAACCTGACCTATCCGGTGGCGGACTGGTTCTTCGGGACCTCGGACCTGGAATGCGGGCTGGTTCGCCACGTCTTCAATGGCTATGACACCAGCCAGGTGCGGAAATGAGCGCGCGAGGTCATGTCACGGCCGGGAAAGAAAGCCTGGTCGGCGGCATCGTGGTGGCGATTGCCACTTTGGTGCTGTGGCTGGCGGGCGCAACAGAACTGGGCTTTCGCGGAAATCTGGTTCTGGGTCTTGGCGTGGCGCTTGCGGCCGCAACAGGTGTGTGGACCCGGCTGGCCGATCTTTGATTTCAACAAAAGGAAAATGGGAATGAAAAAGACAATCACGATGGCGTTCGGCGCGGCCTTGGTCTTTTCGGCCGGCGCGATGGCGCAACCCTCGATGCGCAGCCGTGCTCCGGAAGGTTTCAAGTACATGCCGTCCAGGGACGTTGAAGCCTTGACCAGCCAGCCGGGCCCGGGCGCCAAGACCGCCTTTCCGGTCGATCACGAGAGCTACTTTCTCGAATATGCCGAGCGCAACGACAAGGGCAATGAAGCCGAAGTGCATGCGCACTGGACTCATTACATCCATGTGCTGTCGGGTGAGGCGACGCTGGTCTATGGCGGCACGGTCACCGGCCCGCGCGAATCCGGTCCCGGACAGGTGCGCGGCCCCGGCATCGCCGGTGGTACCAGCATGATGGTGCATACCGGAGACTTCGTGCAGATCCCGGCGGGCCTGCCGCATCTATTCAATGTCGCGGTCGGCGGCAAGTTCCGCTATCTGGTGTTCAACGGCCGCGAGTGATGACGCGGCGAGCGGCCGCGACGGCTCACCGATCCACGAACGGGTCCTGCACCATGATGGTGTCGTCGCGGTCGGGGCTGGTGGACAGCAGTGCTACCGGAGCGCCGATCAGTTCTTCCACCCGCTTGACGTATTTGATGGCGTTGGCGGGAAGCTGCGCCCAGCTGCGCGCGCCGGCGGTGGTGTCCTTCCAGCCTTCCAGGGTCTCATAGACCGGCATCAGTCGCGCCTGCAGGTTGGCGTCGGCGGGTAGGTAATCCAGGGTCTGGCCATCCAGCTCATAGGCGACGCAGATCTTGATCTCGTCAAAGCCGTCCAGCACGTCCAGCTTGGTCAGGGTGATACCGTCCACGCCGCCGGTGACGCAGGTCTGGCGCACCAGCACGGCGTCGAACCAGCCGCAGCGGCGCTTGCGTCCTGTCACGGTGCAGAATTCATGGCCGCGCTCGCCCAGCTTTTCGCCGGTGGCGTCTTTCAGTTCGGTGGGGAAGGGGCATTCGCCGACGCGCGTTGTGTAGCTCTTGACGATGCCCAGCACGGTGCCGATGGCGCGGGGGCTGACGCCGGCGCCGGCCGCGGCCTGACCCGCCACCGTGTTCGACGAGGTCACGAAGGGATAGGTGCCGTGGTCGATGTCCAGCAGCACAGCCTGGGCGCCTTCGAACAGGATGCGCTTGCCGGCCTTGCGGGCCGCGTCCAGCTCGCGCCAGGACGAACCCAGGAAGGGCGCGATCTTGGGCGCAATTTCGTTCAGCAGTTTCAGCAGCGCGCCGGCATCGACTTCGGCGGCGCCAAAGCCGCGGCGCAGCACATTGTGATGGGCCAGCAGCCGCTCGATCTTACCGGGCAGGCTGGCGGGGTCTTTCAGATCGATGGCGCGGATGGCGCGGCGGCCGACCTTGTCTTCATAGGTCGGACCGATGCCGCGCTTGGTGGTGCCGATCTTCTGCGACGAGGCTTCCTCGCGCAGCGCATCCAGTTCGCGGTGCAGCGGCAAGACCAAACAGGCATTCTCCGCCAGCACCAGCAGATCGGGTGTTACGCTCAGGCCGGCGGCGCCGACCTTGGCGATTTCCTCCAGCAGGGACCAGGGATCGACCACTACGCCGTTGCCGATGATGGAGCGCTTGCCCTGCACAACACCCGACGGCAGCAGCGACAGCTTGTAGGTCTTGTCCCCCACCACGATGGTGTGGCCGGCATTGTTGCCGCCCTGGAAGCGCACCACGATGTCGGCGCGGTTCGACAGCCAGTCGATGATTTTGCCTTTGCCTTCGTCGCCCCATTGGGCGCCGATCACCGTGACGTTTGACATGCTGATAAACCCGTACCTTGCTGATGCTCAACCTGTGGTGAGCCACAGGCACGGTGGCGGCTTATAGCAGCTAAGGGACGGAGTGTAAGGGCAAAGGTGCCGTACTCATGGGAAAATGCGGCACAAGGCCAAAAACCTCAGTAAAAAAGGTCATATTGCACGGTAATTACTTCGCCGCTGTCCCGGTCCACCAGCAGGGCGTCGTTGCCAACCCGCACCCAGATCGCGCCATAGGGCGGCGGCGGAAGGTCATAGGCGTCAAAATCGCTCAGCCAGTAATCGCGCGCCCAGAAGGCCGACGGCAGGAATTCGCCGAAGGTCCAGCGATGGACATACCAGTCGGCGGGGCGGCGATAGTCGGGACCGCGGAAGCGGCGCGAGGCGCGGAAGTAGCGGTGATAGTCGCGGAAGCTGCTGAAGTCGTGGCGCTGGCCATTATAGCCGCGATTGCCATAGCGGTTGTCGCCGCGATAATTCTGGCCGTTGCCTCGATAGTCGCGATTGTCCCGGTTATCGTAGCCGCGATAGTCGCGGTTGTTGCCGCCGCGATTGTAGTCGCGCCCCTGCTGCGGCGCCGCTGCCTGCGGCTGGGCGCCCCCACGATCACCCCTGTTACTCCTGTCGGCGTTCTGGCCGGGAAAGGTCCCCTGCGGCGCCTGGTTGGTGAAGCTGGTGGG
>JAPLPI010000314.1 GCA_026400305.1 Alphaproteobacteria bacterium
CGGCTATGTCGAAAGCCTGCTGTACTGGCTGGGTCATGGCGACGGCAAAGCGAAATTGCCGGGCACCCTCGAAGAGATCGAGGCCCTGCTGGATGCGCGCGGGGACGCGCCGATGGCGGGCCGGTCGCGCGAAGATATCATCACGCGCGCGCTGGACCGCGCTGCGGACGCGGCCAATTTGCGCCTGGATGCCAAGGTGGCCGACGCCGTCGCCCAGTTGCTGGACATCTCCGGTCCTGCCGAAGAGGCACTGGCCAAGGTTCGTGCGCTTCTGGCGACGGCCGGCATCAACCTGGACCCGCAACTGGCGGCGATGGATGCGCGGTTGGCGACCCTGAAATCGCTGAACATCGATTCGGCGCGGGTGCAGTTCACCGCCCATTTCGGCCGCAACATGGAATATTACACCGGCTTTGTGTTCGAGCTATGGGCGCGTGACAAGGAAGGCCCTGTGCAGATCGCTGGCGGGGGCCGTTATGACTCCATGATGGAAATGCTGGGCGCCAAGAAGCCGGTCAGCGCCATCGGCGTTGCCATCCGCACCGAGCGCGTGCTGGCCGCCAAGCGCGGAGGCAAGTGATGCTGACACTTGCTATTCCCTCGAAGGGCCGCCTCAAGGACAATTGCAACGCCTGGTTCGCCGAACGCGGCGTGGTGATGGAGATGGCAGCCGGTGCGCGCGGCTATCGCGCCAGCTTTGCTGGCATGCCCGATGTCGAAGTCATGCTGCTGTCGGCGGGCGAAATCGCTTCGTCCTTGCTGGCTGGCGACATTCATCTGGGCATCACCGGCGAGGATCTGCTGCGCGAAGAGGCGCCGGAGCTGACCGGGCGCATGCATCTCATCAAGCCGCTGGGCTTCGGCTTTGCCGATGTGGTGGTGGCGGTATCGGCTTACTGGATCGACGTGGCGACCATGGCGGACCTGGACGATGTCTGTGCCGCCTATGCCGGCAAGCACAAGCGCCGCCTGCGGGTGGCGACCAAGTATGCCCAGCTGACCCAGCAGTTCTTTGCGCTCAACCGCATTTCCGATTACCGGATCGTGCCATCGCAGGGCGCCACCGAAGGCGCGCCGGCTGCCGGCACCGCCGAAGTGATCGTGGACATCACCACCACCGGCGCGACCCTGCGCGACAATGGTTTGAAGATCCTGGACGATGGTGTGATCCTGAAAAGTCAGGCTCAGCTTGCTGCATCGCTGACCGCCGACTGGAGCGCTGAGGCGCGCAAGGCGTGCGAAGCGCTGCTCACCAAGCTTGAACCAGCCGGTCCGCTCTATTCGGCCCTGGCGGCGCAGCTTCCGCGCTAGGGCTGCGGCGCGGTGTCCCGCAGATCGGGATCGGTGATATGTTCCTTTTTCCAGCGCATGGCCGCCTCGATGCGGGTGCGGCCGGAAGGATGGTCATATAAGATAATTTCTTCCCACTTCCCCGGCTCCAGCTTGCGATAGGTGGACAGTTTCAGCATCACGGTGGCGAAGGCATCGGGCTTGCGCACGGCACTCAGCCCGAAAATGTCGGCCTGGTATTCGGTGGTGCGCGAAATACTGTTGGTCACCGGCGTCGCCAGGAACATGTAAATGCTGGCCAGTGCCACCAGCAGCGGCAACCCCGCGACGTCGCTCAGCTTTCGCACCTGCCATTGGCCGCCGAACATGTCGCAGGCCATCAGGAAAGCGCGGTTGATAAAGCCAAAGCCAACCAAGATGACCAGCGCCCCCAGCAAGAGCTCGCGGGTGACATGATCCATCACATAATGGCCCATCTCATGGCCCATTACCGCCAGCACTTCGTCTGGCGTGCCCTGTTTCAGCAGGTTGTCGTTCAGCGATATCCGCGCGGTGCCGAAAAGGCCGGAGACGTTGGTCGACACACGGTTGGACTGTCGCGAAGCGTCCACCAGCCAGACATTGTCCACCGGCACGTCATTGGCGCGGGCCAGCGACAAGATCTGGCTTTTCAGCGGGCCAGCCTGCAGCGGCGAGTAGTGATTGTAGAGCGGGGCGACGAAGATCGGCCAGATGACCACGGTCAGGACTTCAAATGCGATCACCAGCATCGCACCCCAGACCCACCAGGTTTTGCGTGCTCGGCGGATGGCGGTATAGAGCACCGGCAAAAGCAGCACCATGGCGGCGAAATTCAGCGCGAAGCCGATTCCGAAGTCCCCCAGCCATTGCCAGAAATTCTGGTTGGACAGGCCATAGGCATGTTCGCGGAAGAAGCTCTCATAGACCATGATCGGGAATGTCATCAGTGTGGTCATAGGCACATAGACCGCGGCATACAGCATGACCTGATAGGTGCGGCTGTGGGTACGCTCCTCCACCCAGTCGCTGATGCGGTTGGAAATCTGCAGCCACAGCAGCAGGCCGGCCACGGCAAGGCCGTAGATCAGGTCCATCAATTGCAGCCAGTAGCCGCCTTCGAAATAGGCGTCGGATTTGGCGCGCGCCGCGCCGCTGACCCGCGACAGGTATTTTTCCGTCGCCTTGGCGGCATCGAATGTCGGCGCGCCCATATCGGGCAGGTTGCCGACCTGGACATGCGCGGTGGGGGCCGCGCGGGGCCCCAACTGCACAGGTGCGTCCGATACCGCAGGCTGCGCCATCACCGGCGCCGCCAGTGCGAGCAGGAACAGCAGGGCGGCGGCGATACGGTGCAAGGCCATGGGCGTTTTTACTCGCGCGCAGCCTAACAGGATTTTAGGCCCGCCAAAGCCCCTATGCTGGTAGGATGAATCATCATGTACCGCCCCATTTTCGCCGTCATCTTTCTTTGTCTTCTGTCCGTTGCGGCGCAGGCCGCGGTCCGCACCGCGCCCTTTGTGCCGGACCGGGCGCATTATCACCGCTGCCTGGCGGACAGCAGCGCCAATCCCGCCGCTGCGCTTGCCGATGCGCAAAACTGGATCAAGGCCGGCGGCGGCGTGCCGGCGGAACATTGCACGGCCCTGTCTCTGGTCAGCCTCAAGCGCTATTCCGAAGCAGGTGCGCGGCTGGATCGTATCGCAAGCGGGCGCGCCATCCTTGATGTGCAGTTCCGCATCGCGCTGTATGACCAGGCTGGCAATGCCTGGCTACTGGCGGGCGAGGGAGCCAAGGCGGTTCAAAGCCTCACCGGCGCGCTGACATTGTCAGCCGGCGATCCGGACCTGTTCACCGACATGGCGCGCGCCCAGGCGATGGTGCGCAACTGGCATGAGGTGGTGTTGGACCTGAATGCGGCCTTGGGGCTTTCACCGCGCCGCGCCGACCTGTTGGTCTTGCGGGCCAGCGCTCGCCGCGCGCTCAAGCAATATGTCGAGGCTCGCGCCGATATCGACAACGCATTGAAGTTGAAACCCGGCGACAGCGACGCTTTGGTGGAAAGCGGCTTGCTGCGCAAACAGGTGGGCGATCTGGGCGGAGCCAGGCGCGATTTCGAGGCGGCGCTGAAAGGCGCCTCCGCCGAAACCGCCGCCGAAGCGCGCGAACATCTCGACGCGTTGAAACCCTGAGAATCCGGGCTCAGAAATCCAGTTCGGCGTAGTGGGACACCGGCGGCTGACCGGGAACGCGGTCGGCCAGCAGTGAACGGAAAGCGGACCGCGACTTCATCCGCACATACCATTCGGCGGCGGTGGGAAAATCGGTCCAGGGCACTTCGCCGAAATAGTCCAGTGCCGATAGATGCGCCGCCACCGCCAGGTCGCCCAGGGTGGTTTCGCGGCAGGCGAGGTTACCGTTGGTTTCCGCCGCCATGCCGATCGCTTTCAGCGCCAGTTTCAGTTCCTCGCGGCCGGCGCGGATCACATTCATGTCCGGGGCGCGGCTGAAGCCGGCGACGGTGAAACGCGGCGAGGCTTTCTCATAGACGACGCGCTGCGTCACCTGCTCGTGGAACGGTCCCATCGCCCAGTCCACCCAGCGCAAGCAGGCCAGGCGCGCCGAATCGTCGGCCGGCGCCAGCGGATGGTCGGGATAATGATGTTCCAGGTGATCCAGGATCGCCCACACGCCTTCGCAGCGCGTGCCATCCATGTCGGTGAAAACTGGCATGGATTGCTTGGGGTCATCCGACATTGACTGATCGCAGACCACCCGTTTTTCGCCGACCATCAGGCGGGCCAGGCGGCAACTGGGTGACAGCATCAGGTGAAACAGGCGGCGCATCTGTCCTCAAATAGCAAAGCGATTGGACATTAGAAATGTCCTCAAGTAGCGAAGCGGTAGGGCATAAATAAGGAAGGTCTTGTAAGCGAGCCGACTATTTAACGCAAAAGTTCAAGCCGTCGCGCATCACCATCGCCCCGCGTCTTTGCAGCATTCCGGCGCGGCGGCGGACATAGCGGCCCGGATGCGCTGCCTTCCACTTGTGGGGATTTGGCAGAATGGCAGCCAGCCGGGCGGCCTGATCCCCCGTCAGCGAACCGGCATCGGTTCCATAATAGGCGCTGGCTGCGGCCTCGGCCCCAAAAATGCCATCGCCCCAGTCTACCAGATTGAGATAGGCTTGCAGGATGCGCTTCTTGGGCCACAGCGCCTCGATCATTACGGTGAGATAGGCTTCCAGTCCCTTGCGGATCCAGCTGCGCATGGGAACTAAGAACAGTGTGCGGGCGGTCTGCTGGGAAATGGTGCTGGCGCCGCGCATCGGC
>JAPLPI010000266.1 GCA_026400305.1 Alphaproteobacteria bacterium
TCTGCTTTATGAAGGGGATGGCTCGGATATCATCCAGGCCCTGCCGGATGCCAGCTTGGGGCGGTTCTTTTTGCTATTCCCCGATCCCTGGCCCAAGACCCGGCATCACAAACGACGTTTCCTGCAGATGGAGATGCTGGACAACCTGTTCCGGGTGCTCAAGCCGGGGGCGGAACTTCGCTTTGCCACCGACGACAAAAGTTATTTGCCCTTTGCCCTGGAGCGATTGTGCGCCCATCCGGGCTTTGAATGGCTGGCCCAGGGACCCACCGACTGGAAAGGCCGGCCCACCGACTGGCCGCCAACCCGCTATGAAACCAAGGCGATCCGGGGGCTGCCGACCTTCCTCCGCTTCGCACGAAGGGCTAAAATCGCGGCATGAATAAACCTGCCCCCGATGACGACGATTATGTACGCCCCATCTATCGCACCAGCTTTGGCGAATACGCCATCATCGCGGTGGCGGCCTGCTGTACTAT
Organism: Alphaproteobacteria bacterium; assembly: GCA_026400305.1. Taxonomy (GTDB): domain Bacteria; phylum Pseudomonadota; class Alphaproteobacteria; order Micropepsales; family Micropepsaceae; genus Rhizomicrobium. The sequence continues at coordinate 480 of JAPLPI010000266.1, forward strand.
GGCTTTTATCCTGATGATGGCCCTGCCATCGCCCTTCGCAAAATATGAAAAAGCCAAGGCTAAGGCGGCTCTGGAAACCCGCGAAAAGGCACTTGCTGCCCCGATTCCGGGCGGGGAAGTCAGTGTCGACATCAACTCGGCGGCGCGGAAATAACGCTGCCCGGCTTGAATAAAGCCTCCCCGGGGCGTAAAAGCGGCCGATCCCAAGCAACAAGAAGTGTTGTGTGGCAGTCCGAAAGGGCCGCCGCGGGCGAAAGGCTTTTGTTTTGACAGTCGTTGTGGCATCGCATCTTGAACCTGTGTTTGAACCCGTGATCGAAAAAGCGGGCTTCAAGCTTGTGCGCCTGCGCGTGATGGGCGGCGCCGCCAAGACCCTGCAGGTGATGGCCGAGCGGCCCGATGGCACCATGGATGTTGAAGGCTGTGCAGCGCTCAGCCACGCACTGCTGGATTTCATCGAGGCTGAAGATCCGATCGAGGGCGAATATGAGATCGAAGTCTCCTCGCCCGGTATCGACCGGCCGCTGACCCGTCCGATAGACTTTTCGCGCTGGAGCGGCCACGAAGCCAAGATCGAGCTTGCCGCGCCCGTGGACGGCCGCAAGCGCTTTCGCGCCACGCTTTTGGGACTGGATGGCCAGGATGTTTGCATCCGTGACACCTCCATCGGCAATGATGAAATTCGCTTTCCGTTTCGCGCCATCGCCAACGCGAAGCTCGTGCTCACCGACAAGCTTATCAACGAACATTCAAAGACGCGCACCATAGCGCAACAGGAGAAGTAAAATGGCAGGTATTGTGGCCGCCAACCGGCTAGAACTTTTGCAGATTGCCGACGCCGTCGCGCGCGACAAGTCCATCGACAAGCAGGTGGTCCTGACCGCGATGGAAGAGGCGATGCAGCGCGCCGCCAAGGCCCATTACGGCACCGAGAACGACATCAAGGTCGATATCGATCCCAAGACGGGCGAAACCCATGTCTCGCGCTATCTGCACGTCGTGGAGATGGTCGAGAACGACAAGACCGAAATTTCCCTGGTCGATGCGCGCAAGCGCAACCCTGACGCCCAGATCAGCGACATCATCGCCGAAACCCTGCCGCCGGTGGACTTCAACCGCATCAATGCTCAGAACGCCAAGCAGGTTATCGTGCAGAAGGTGCGCGACGCCGAGCGCGAGCGTCATTATGATGAATATAAGGACCGCATCGGCGAAGTGGTGCACGGCGTGGTCAAGCGCTCAGAGTTCGGCTCCGTCGTCGTGGACTTGGGCAAGGCCGAAGGCGTTGTGCGCCGCGACGAGATGATCCCGCGCGAATCCTTCCGCGCCGGCGACCGCATCCGCGCCTATATCTATGACGTGCGCCGTGAAGCCCGCGGGCCACAGATTTTCCTGTCGCGCAGCCATCCCCAGTTCATGGTGCGCTTGTTCGCCCAGGAAGTGCCGGAAATCTATGACGGCGTGATCGAAATCCGCGCCGTGGCACGCGATCCGGGCTCCCGCGCCAAGATCGCTGTCATCAGCAAGGACAGCTCCATCGATCCGGTCGGCGCCTGCGTCGGCATGCGCGGCGTGCGCGTGCAGGCGGTGGTGCAGGAACTGCAGGGCGAACGCATTGACATCATCCCGTGGAACGGCGAGGCGGCGACTTTCATTGTCAATGCTTTGGCGCCCGCCGAAGTCACCAAGGTGGTGCTGGACGAAGATACCCACCGCGTCGAAGTGGTGGTGCCTGACGAACAGCTGTCGCTGGGCATCGGCCGCCGCGGCCAGAATGTACGTTTGGCTTCGCAACTCACCGGTTGGCAGATCGACATTCTGACGGAAGCTGAGGAATCGGAACGTCGCCAAAAGGAGTTCACCACCCGCACCGCTTTGTTCATGGAATCGCTGGACGTGGACGAAACTGTGGCCCAGTTGCTGGCGTCGGAAGGCTTCGCCACCATCGAAGATGTGGCCTATGTGGATCTTGGCGAACTGGCGCAGATCGAGGCGTTTGACGAAGAGACCGCCCAGGAACTGCAGAACCGCGCCATCGAACACATCGAAGCCCGCAACAAGGAGCTGGACGACAAGCGCCTGGCTCTGGGCGTCACCGATGAGCTGCTGGACGTGGATGGCATCACCCCCGCCATGGCCGTTGCGCTGGGCGGACATGAGGTCAAGACGCTGGAGGATCTCGCCGGCTGCGCCAGCGACGACCTAATCGGCTATTACGAAGTCAACAAGGACAAGGAGCGCGTTCGTATTCCCGGCGCCCTAGACGGCTTCAACCTCACCAGCGACGACGCCGACGCCATCGTGATGAAGGCGCGCGTCAAGATTGGCTGGGTCGAGGAAGAGCCCGTAGTGGTTGAAGACGTTGCCGAAGAAGGCGAAGCGGAGAACAGCGAAGCTTGATGACCGCTGCTGTCACGACTGAAGAGGACGACGATATGCGTGAGCGGCGCGATATCGTGTCGGGCGAAGTGCTGCCCGAAAATCGTCTCATCCGGTTTGTGGCGGATCCCGATGGCAATGTGGTTCCCGACGCGGCGGCCAAGCTGCCGGGACGTGGCCTGTGGGTTGAGGCGTCGAAATCCGCTATCGACAGGGCGGTGGAAAAGAAACTCTTCTCCCGCGCCGCCAAGGCGCAGGTCACCGCCACCGCCGACCTGGCGGCCCGTGCCGAAAAGGCGCTGTTGGCGCGCATGATCGGCGACCTAGGGCTTGCTCGCCGTTCCGGCGCGCTGTTCCTAGGCTTCGACAATGTATTGCGTGAACTGCTGGGCCCCAAGCCTCCCAAGGCGCTGATCGAGGCGCTCGACGGCTCCGCCGATGGCAAACGCAAATTGTATGCCGCCGCGCACCGGCTGGAACTGGATTGCGCGGTGATCGAATGCCTGACCAGCGCCGAATTGGGCTTGGCGCTGGGTCGCGAGAATGTGATACATGCCGCCGTCCAGCCGGGCGGTCTTGCCGAACGTTTGACCTTTGATGCGGAACGCCTTTCAGGCTTCCGTCCCCGGAATGAAAGCCCGCGAGCGAACGCGAGCAAAATTGAAAGCAAGTCATGAGCGATACTGACGAAACCAAGCGCCCGGCCAAAACGCTGTCGCTCAAGAAGACGGAAACCTCCACCGTCAAGCAAAGCTTCAGCCATGGCCGCACCAAGGCTGTGGTGGTGGAGAAGAAGCGCTCCGCCGCGCCGCCTGCCGCCGCCGCCAAGGCGCCTGCAAAGGCCGCCGCCGAAAAGCCCGTTGCCGCCGCGCCCGAAGTGGTCGCCAGGGCGCCGGTCGCCGCGCCTCGCGGCGTGGTGCTGCGCCAGCTTTCGGACGAGGAAAAGCAGCGCCGCGCCGCCGCCCTGGCCGATGCCCGCGTTTCCGACAGCGAAGCCCGCAACATCGCCGAATCCGAAGCCCGCCGTCGCGCCCAGGAAGAAGAGCAGCTCAAAATCGAGCGCGCTGCCGCCGAGCGACGCAAGGTTGAGGAAGAAGCTCGCAAGATCGCCGACGAGGCCGCCAAGAAGCGCGCCGAGCAGGAAGCGGCCCGCCGCTTTGAAGCAGCCCCCAAAACCGGCGAAGTGGCTCCGGCCGACGCCCCGCGCCGCCGCCTTGAGAACGAAGAAGAAGAGGGCGGCGCCAAGAAGATCGGCGGCAAGCTGGTTCCCGCCAAGGCGCCCGCGCCCAAGAAGGTAGCCGAAGGCGAACGCCGCCGCGGCAAGCTGACTGTCACCCGCGCCCTGTCCGATGATGACGAACGCGTGCGCTCGGTCGCTTCCTACAAGCGCCACCTGCAGCGCGTGAACAAGGGCCATCAGCAGCAGCCGGCCGGCCCCGCCGGTCCGCGCGACATCATCGTGCCGGAAACCATCACCGTTTCCGATCTGGCCAACCGCATGGCCCGTCGTACCGTGGACGTCATCAAGGTTCTAATGAAGAACGGCATGATGGCGACCCCCAACGACATCATCGATGCCGACACCGCCGAGCTGGTTGCTGCCGAATATGGCCATGTGGTCAAGCGCGTGGCCGAAACCGACGTGCTGGAAGGCCTGGCCGGTGAGACCGACGACGACGCCAGCATGATGCCGCGCCCCCCGGTCGTGACCATCATGGGCCATGTCGATCACGGGAAGACCTCGCTGCTGGATGCGCTGCGCAAGACCGACGTTGTCTCGGGCGAAGCCGGCGGTATCACCCAGCATATCGGCGCCTATCAGGTGAACCTGAAGTCGGGCCAGAAGATCACCTTCCTGGACACCCCCGGCCACGCGGCCTTCACCCAGATGCGCGCGCGCGGCGCCAAGGTCACCGACCTGGTGATACTGGTGGTTGCTGCCGATGACGGCGTGATGCCCCAGACGGTGGAAGCCATCGCCCACGCCAAGGCGGCCGGTGTGCCGATGATCGTGGCGGTCAACAAGATCGACAAGGGCGGCGCCAATCCCACCCGCGTGAAGACCGAACTGCTGCAGCACGAAGTCCAGGTCGAAGACATGGGCGGCGAGGTGCAGGTGGTGGAAGTCTCCGCCACCAAGCAGCTGGGCCTCGACAAGCTGGAAGAGGCCATTCTGCTGCAGGCCGAAATCCTGGACCTTAAGGCCAATCCCGATCGCCCCGCCGAAGGCGCGGTGGTCGAAGCCAAGCTGGACAAGGGCCGCGGTCCCGTCGCCACCGTGCTGATACAGCGCGGAACCCTGAAGGTTGGTGACATCGTAGTCGCCGGCGCCGAATGGGGCCGGGTGCGTTTGCTCGCCAATGAACGCGGCGAGTCGGTGAAGACCGCTGGTCCCTCGACCCACATCGAAGTTCTGGGTCTTTCGGCGGCGCCGGAAGCAGGCGACGAAATGGTCGTGGTCGAAAACGAAGCGCGTGCCCGCGAAGTGGCGGAATATCGTGGCCGCAAGCGTCGCGAACAGCGCCAGGCTTCGTCCTCGCGCCAGACTCTCGACCAGCTGCTGCAGACCCGCGAATCCGGCGAAAAGCGCCTGTTGCCGCTGGTGCTCAAGAC
>JAPLPI010000321.1 GCA_026400305.1 Alphaproteobacteria bacterium
CCGTCAAGCCGGAAAACTTTCACACAGGCCTCATTTTTCGCTTGGGGACAGAAGTGTTAATGCCCGCGAATCTCTCTGCCCCGTCAGATGGCAGGTGACGCCGAACGCCCTGTGGACAAGTGCCTCTGTGAGTGAATCCGCGTCCCCGATCACGCCTCCATCCACAACAACAATGACGCGGGATGCATAGCGCGCCACCAGGGTCAGGTCATGCAACGAAGCGATCACTAGGATGCCGCTGCGCGCAAAAGATTGCAGCAATGTCATCGACTGCATGGCGTGGCGCGGATCGAGCCCGGTGATGGGCTCGTCCATGATCAGGGTCTGCGGCGAAGACACGATGGCGCGGGCCAGCATGGCGCGCGTGAACTCCCCGCCGGACAGGGTAGTGGCCGCCTGGTCGCGTTTTTCCACTAGGTCGCATTGTTCCAGCGCGCGGGTGATGGCGAGCGCGTAACTTTCCGGCAATCCACCGGTCGCCGGCAGCCTGGGCGTCAGGCCAAGGGCCACCAATCGCTCCACCGAGATCGGCCATTCCAGCAACGGGTTCTGCGGCAGATATGAACGACGCGCGGCAAGCTGTCTGGTGGACAGGGACGCGAGCGTATCCATATCCAGCATCACCCGGCCCGCATCGGGCTTCAGCAATCCGGCCATGACTTTCAGCAAGGTGGACTTTCCGGCGCCATTGGGGCCAACCACGGCGATGAACTCGCCAGCATGGGCCTGGCAAGAGACATCGCGCAAGATGGTCTTGCCGCCGCGCACGACCGTGATGTTTTCCGCCGCCAGCACCGTCATGGCGCAACTTTCCGGATACGCACCACCAGCCAGAAGAAGAAGGGCGTGCCCAGCAGGCTGGTAAAGACGCCCAGCCGCAATTCCGGATTGGTATGCACCAGCCGCGCAGCGATGTCGGCGCACAGCAGCAGCAACGCCCCGGCCAGGGTCGCGGGCAGCAACACCTGGCGCGGCGCATAGCCCACAAACGGCCGCACCAAATGCGGCGCCACCAACCCGATAAAGCCGATGGCCCCGCTGACCGACGTGATGGCGCCCACGCTGAAGGCGGTGCCCGCCACCACCAATGCCGCCAGCCGCGTCAGGTTCACGCCAAGGCTTTGCGCCTGTGCCTCCCCCAGGCTCAGCGCATCCAGCGCCCGGCCCGTCATCGCCAGCAGCACACAGCCGATCGCAGCAAACGGCGCCACCAGCATCACTTGCGTCCAGCTCTTGTCCGCCAGCGAACCCAGCAGCCAGGTCATGATCTCGTAAGCGGCATAAGGATTGGGCGCGAAGTTCAAGGCCAGCGCAATGCCCGCCGCCGTCAGACTGGACACCGCCGCGCCCGCCAGCACCAGCGCCACAGTGCCATGGCGCCCCAGCGCGAAAGTCAGCGCACAGGCCGCCAGCGCGCCCACCATGCCCATCAAGGGACCGGTGATGGGCGACAGCGCCGCCAGTCCGAAATAAATCGCGATAATCGCGCCCAACGCCGCGCCGCTGGAAACGCCCAGCAGCGCCGGCTCCGCCAGCG
>JAPLPI010000012.1 GCA_026400305.1 Alphaproteobacteria bacterium
GCGGTTCTTCGCGCTGGCGGATGGCACAAGCTTCGATTATCGCGACTGTTCGCTTGGCAATCTGGTTTTCGCGGGCGCCTATCTGGAGCATGGCAGCGACTTTAATGCCGCCGCCGCGACCGTGGCCGAACTGGTCGGCACCCGCGCGCGCCTGCTCAATGTGGGTGAGCAGCAGAACCGCGTCTTGGTGGGCCTCAAGCATGACGGCACCTTGCTGGCCTCGGAAGCCGAGATTGTTGGGCCGCAATCAGCTGCGCCCATTACCGGTCTGTACCTGCTGTCTCAGCCGCTGACGCCGGACGATGTGCAAGCCCTTGCCGGGATGGACACAGCCGCCAAGCACGCTTTCTTGTCGGCGCGCGATTCCGTGCCCGCCCTGTCTCCCTTCGCTTCTGCGGCCATCGCTTCGGCCGAAATCATTATGTACGGCCCCGGCACACAGCATTCCTCGCTGCTGCCCAGCTACCGCATCGCCTCAGACGCGCTGGCCGCCGCGCCCGCGGCAGTGAAGGCGCTGGTGATGAATCTGGACAGCGACCAGGACATCCAGAAGCTGACGGCCCGCGACATCCTAGATGCGGCACGGCGCTACGGCGCCTGTGTCAGCCATGTCTTAATAAACGACGCACCGGACCGCATGCCGCCGGGCAATCTGGACCTGCCGGTGCTCCAATACAGCTTCGCCAACCCGGCGCGTCCCGCCGTCCATAATGGCACGGCCGTGGCCGACGCCGTTCTGGGCCTCACCTTGCGCCGCGCCACGCCTTCGGTGGAAATTTTCGCCGACATCCACAACCGCTCGGTCGCCAGCGACGAGCTGGTGGAGGAATTCCTGGAGACCGACTGGACCGACGTGGCGCCGCACCTCACCCTGAACAGGGTGGCCCAGCCTGACGCATCTGTCGGGGGCAGCGACTTTAGCGGGTTGTTTCCCGACACTGCTTATTTCCGCAACTGGCTGGCCCATGGCAATTCCGATTACCTGGTGCTGATGACCGGCGACGGCGCCTATCGCTTCGCCGATGTCCGCGCCATCATTGCGCTCCTGGAACAACAGAAATCCTTGGGTGGGGTGTTCGGCTCGCGCACCCAGAGCCGGCGGCAGTTCATCACCTCTGTTCGCGCCGCTTACGGCGAGAACCGTTTGCTCTACTGGCTGGGCAAGGTGGCGGCTTTCTTCCTCAGCATACTATTTTACCTGCGCACCGGTATCATCGTGTCCGATCCCCTGACCGGCCTGCGCGTGTTCCGTCGCCGCGCCGTCACGGGGCTGCCGGACATCAAGGGTGATACGCCGCTGGTCCTGGTGCGCCAGCTGATTGCCCAGGGTGTGGAAGTGGCCGAGCTACCGGTGCTGTATCGCACCTTCTCCGGCTTCACCGATCCCACGTGGCGGATGCGGCGCGGCCTGCGCAATCTTGCCAGCCTGCTGACATGAAGATCTGCGCCGTCATTCCCGCCGCCGGGCGAGGCACGCGGCTGGGTGCGGATGGGCCCAAGATTCTCACGCCGTTGACGGCCAATGACACGATCTGGTCCATCCTGCATGCCAGGCTGGCGCCCTTGGTGGATCACATTCACCTGGTGCTGTCGCCGGAGGGCGCGGCGGTGTTTCCAGCCCTGCCTGCCAACGTCTCCACCAGCATCCAGCCCGCACCCACCGGCATGGGCGACGCCATTTTTCGCGGCCATGACATCTGGTCAAAATATGACGCGGTGCTGGTGGTGTGGGGCGATCAGGTTTTCGTTTCCACCGATACTTTGAAACGCGCGATGGCTGCGCTGACACAGGGCAAAAACGCCGTGCTGCCTGTCAACCGCATGGCCATTCCTTATGTCGAATATGTCTTCGACGGCCCAAAGCTGACCAAGGTTCTGCAAACCCGCGAAGGCGACGCGACTACACCGAACGGCTATTCCGATGTCGGCACCTTCCTGCTAAACACGGCCAGGCTGAAGACCCAATGGGATGCCTATCTGGCGAGTGCTCCGCGTGGCTCGGCTACCTCTGAGATCAATTTCCTGCCCTTCCTGCCCTTTCTCTCGGCACAGGGCTGGACCATCACGCCGGTCGAGGGGGCCGACGCCACCCAGGCACGCGGCATCAATACAAAAGACGATCTGGCCTTCTTCCAAAGCCTATATAAGAAACACCCATGAAGAAAATCCTGGTCACCGGCGGTGCGGGCTTTATCGGCAGCCATCTTTGCGAAGGCCTGCTGGCGCGCGGTTACGCTGTGCGGGTGCTGGACAGCATGGTCTATGGCCAGCGCGAGTGGGTGCCTGCGCCGTGCGAGTTCATCGAAGGCGATATCCGCGACATGGACGCCTGCACCAGGGCCGCCGCCGGTATAGACGCTGTGCTGCATTGCGCCGCCATGTCCCGCTCCGGCCCGTCACAGGCGCAGATCGAGATCTGCACCGGCGCCAACATCACCGGCACGCAGAACATGCTGCTGGCCGCGCGCGATGCCGGGGTGAAGCGCTTCATCTATAGCGGCTCCTCCACCTATTACGGCAATCGGCCGCCGCCGCACCGCGAAGACGATCCGGCTGACATCCTCAACATCTACGGCCTGACCAAGCGGGTGGGCGAACAATACACCCTGCTGTTCGACCAGGACTTCAACCTGCCGGCTCTGGTGCTGCGCTATTTCAATGTCTATGGCCCGCGCCAGCCGCAAACCGGCGTCTATGCCCTGGTGCTGGGAATTTTCGTGCGCCGCGCCGCCGAGGGCAAAGTGCTCGAAATCCACGGCGACGGCAGCCAGCGGCGCGACTTTGTCCATGTCCGCGACGTGGTGGCGGCCAACATCGCGGCGCTGGAAAGCGCTGCGCGCGGCATGGTGTTCAATGTCGGCAGCGGCACTAGTCTTTCAGTCAAGGAACTGGCGGACATGATCTCGCCCGACCAGATCCATACCGAAGGCCGCAAGGGCGACTCGCTGGCGACTCTGGCTGACATTTCGAAGATCAAGGACGCCCTGGGCTGGACGCCGAAAAGCTCCTTTGCCGAAGGCCTTAAGGGGCTTCTCTAAGTCGTCTTTTCGGCCAGCTCTTCTTCAGTCTCGCCCTTGGCCAGCAGGACGATGGTGACCAGGATCAGCGCGCTTCCCAGCCAGTCCATCGGACCAAAGGAAACTCCCAGCCACCACACCGCCAGCACCGCCGCCGACAGCGGTTCGGCGCAGGTGAGCAGGATGGTCTTCTGCGCCCCGATCAACCGCAGCGCCTTGTTGAACAGGTAGAAGGCCACCAGGGTCCCCATCACCAGGATGAAGGCGAAAAACACGCTGGCGGTCGCGTCCCATTGGCCCTCGATCTTCCAGGGCGCATGGAAAAGGGACAATTCCACGCCGCCGATCACCATGCCCCAGCCCGCCACCAGCGCCGCGCCATGTTTCTTGAGAATGTTCGAGGGCTGGATGGAGTTGAACGCTGCCGCGGCCGCGCTAGCCAATCCCCAGAACAGCGCCAGTACCGAAATGGACAGCGCCCCCAGCTTGCCGTGCGTCACCAGGAAGAAAGTGCCCAGCATGGCCAGTCCGATCGCCGCCATCTCGCGCCCGCCCGGACGCTTGCGCCCCGCCAGCGCCAGCCACAGCGCCACCATGGCGGGCGCGGTGAATTGCAGGATGGTGGCGGTGGCGGTGTTGGAGGCGTTGATTGCCGCCATATAGGTGTATTGCACCGGCATCATGCCCAGCAGGCCAAAGATCACCAGTGGCACGGCATCGGTGCGCCACACATCGAAGATGCGCTTGCCCCCGATGGCGGAAATCAGCAGCAGCGCCGGGCCGGAGAACAGCAACCGCATGATCACCAGCCAGTCGATATTGACGCCGCGATGCTGGAACAGGAATTGCGCGAAAGTGCCGCCCACCCCGAACAGGATGGACGCCAGTATGGCTGCCGCGAATCCGATGCCCCTCACGCCCCCAGCCTAGCGTTATTCTAGCTGGGTTTGCGGAAGCGCAAGGTCATGCGGTCGCTTTCGCCGATGGCGTCATACTTGGCACGGTCGAAACCAGCCGGACTGGGCTTGTCCTTCACCTCGCTGCTCTGGCGCGAGGGCGGCAGGGTCCAGACGCCGAAGGGATGATCCTTGGTATCCCTGGGATTGGTATTGATCTCGGACTTGGCGTCCAGCTTGAAGCCGGCCTTCTCGGCCAGGGCCACGACGGTGGCGGTGGCGAGATAGCCATCGGCGCCGGCGCTGGTTTCCGACTTGGGATCGGCGCGGTGTTCTTCGATGGCTAGGATGCCGCCCGGCTTCAGCACGGCATAGAAATCCTTCATTGCCTTGTCGGCCCAGCCCTGAGGCCCGAGCCAGTTGTGGACATTGCGCGCCGTCAGCACCAAGTCGGCGCTGTTCGCCGCTCCCAACGGCCCCGAATCTTTTCCGGCCACGGTGTAGTGAAAATCACCATAGACGTTCATGTCGGAAAACTTGGCCGGCAGCTTCTGGTCGACCTTACTCATGGCGGCGATGTAGCGCCCGCCGGTCTGCTTGGCAAAAGGCGCCAGGATTTCGGCCCAGTAGCCACCGCCGGGAGAAATCTCGACCACGGTCAGGCCCGGCTTCAGGCCCCAAAACTCAAGACTGGCGCCGGGATGACGGGCGCCATCGCGCACCGAATTTTCGGTGGCGCGGCTAGATGCAGCAATAGCGGCGGTGAGCTTGGCATCGGCGGCAGCGGCAGGCAGCGCCAAGGCGACAAAGGCCGTAGCGATGAGCATGGTACGCAATGTCATGGAGTACTCCCCAAGTTGATTTGCGGAAACCTGCGGGCAGGTTGCGGCTATTTTATGTCTTCGGGACGCAGGGCCGTAAGATGCTGCGGCGATTTACGAGGGTCGTCCACGCCCCGATCGCCCATGGTCTTATACTGGCGGTATTCCGGCATCTGGTCGAGACGGACGAAGCGATAGGCTTCCGCGATCAAAGCGGGCACGATCTGTCGCCCAGATCGGCAGAGCGCAGGTGGATGCAGTGCATCAGAACTCCGTCGCCATCCTTGCGGCGGATAGAAAGCTGGTCGCGAAGGATCAGATGTCGGCGTAGCAGCGCACTTCCTGGTCGGCGCCTGGCGTGGTCAGAGCGCCTTCACGCGCCGGACCGACATTCTTGGCATAACGCGCCAACGCGCCGGTCATGAAGCCGGCCGGCTTGGGCTTGAATGCCTTCTTGCGTTCCGCCAATTCGAACTCCGACAGCTCCACATCCATGATGCCCTTCTCGGCGTCGATCACGATAATGTCGCCATCCTGGATCAATCCGATGGGGCCCATGTCGGCGGCTTCCGGGCCGACATGGCCGACGCACAATCCGCGCGTGGCGCCGGAGAAACGACCATCGGT
>JAPLPI010000093.1 GCA_026400305.1 Alphaproteobacteria bacterium
GGACGGACGGCCGAACTGCTTCCACTCGGTGATCAGCGTGCCGTCCTGGGTGAAGATCTGGATACGGTTATTGGCGCGGTCGGCGACATAGAGCCGACCCTTGCCGTCAAACGCCAGCGCATGCGGATTGTTGAACTCGGACGGACCAGCGCCCGGCTTGCCCCACTGCTTGATGAACTTGCCCTTCGCGTCGAACTTCATGACGCGCATGTCCAGATTGGCCGGAATAAAGGGCGCGATAGGGGCATGGCCGTCAGTGACGAAAATGTCGCCGTTCGGGGCGGTGATCACGTCGCTGGGCGAGTTGAAATGCGTTTCGTTATCGCCGCGCTGGCCCGGCGTGCCGATGGTCATTAGCACCTTGCCGTCGGGCGACAGCTTAGTGACGGTCAGGCCCTTGGCTCCATCTTTGGAAATGGCGCCGTCAGTGACCCAGACATTGCCCTTAGCGTCCACGTGCAGGCCGTGCGGAAACACGAACAGGCCGTCGCCGATGCTCTTGATGGCTTTGCCGGTCGCCGGATCGAGCTGCACGATGGGCGCCTTGTCCGAGCCATCGCAGCTGTTGGCGCCGCAGCGGTCGATCGCCCAGATCTCACCATGGGGACCGCGCTCGATACCGGCGCTGGACCCCCATGACGCACCGGCCGGCGACGTCGCCCATTGACGTTCGGGCGTGCCAAAGGGGCTGGTCATGTCAGCCGCAAAAGCGGCAAACGGAAAGCAGACCAAGGCCAGCGCAAGACGGATTTTCAAGACAAACTTCCTCCCCCAGAGAGCCGATTCCAGACCGTTTTGAGGGACGCTATCCTCCGCCCGGCGGCGCGTCAAAGGCGAAAAAATGCGACAAACTCGCATCTGATGCTGCGTCGCAGTATGCTTGTTATCCGGCTCCCTTCTTGGGAATGTCCGAACAGAAATCACGCGGAAAAATAACATGAAAATTCTGGTTACGGGCGCGGGCGGCATGATCGGCCGCAAGCTGGTGGAGCGCCTGGTTGAGGACAAGACGCTAGGCGGTAAGCCGATCACCGCTCTCACCCTGGTGGACGTGGTGGAATCGCCGATTCCGGCCGGCGCGCCCAAGGACACCAAACCGATCGTCACCGATTTTTCCGAACCCGGCGTGTCCACCACCCTGATCGCGGAACGCCCCGATGTGATCTTCCATCTGGCCGCCATCGTGTCGGGCGATGCGGAAGCCAATTTCGAGAAGGGTTACAAGATCAACTTCAACGGCAGCTGGTCGCTGTTCGAAGCCATCCGCCTGCAAGGCCAATCGGCGCCCTACAAGCCGCGCTTTGTCTTCGCCTCGTCCCTGGCGGTGATCGGCCCGCCCTTCCCAGACCCCGTGCCCGATGAATTCGCCCCCACGCCCAGCACCAGCTATGGCACGCAAAAGGCGATGACCGAGCTGATGCTAGCCGATTACAGCCGCAAGGGATTCCTGGACGGTGTCGGCGTGCGTCTGCCCACCATCTGCATCCGCCCGGGCAAGCCCAACAAGGCAGCGTCGAGCTTCTTCTCCGGCATCCTGCGCGAACCCCTGGCCGGCCAGGAAGCGCCGCTGCCGGTGGGCGACGAGGTGCGCCACTGGTTTGCCTCCCCGCGCGCCGCGGTCGATTTCTTCATTACCGCCGCCACCATCGACACCTCCTCGCTGGGCGTGCGCCGATCCATGACTATGCCGGGAGTGTCGGCCACGGTGGGCGAACAGATCGAAGCCTTGCGCAAGGCGGCCGGCGACAAGGCCGTGGCGCTGATCAAGCGAGTCGATGATCCCTTTGTGTCCAAGATCGTGCAGGGCTGGGCCGGGCGCTACGACGCCAAGCAGGCCGCCAGCCTGGGCTTCAAGGCGGAAAAGAATTTCGACGAAATCATCAAGGTTTATCAGGAAGACGAGATGAGCCAATGAGATTGTCCCGGCGCCGCAGTCTTTTCTTGCTGCCGGCGCTGGTGGCGACCGGTGCGTCAGCCCAGCCCGTTGGCGAGCGAAGCGTATCCTTGAAGCTGGTGGTGCTGGATATCGGCGGCACCTTGATCGGCGATCATGGTGAAGTGCCCGACGCCATGCTGGGCGCTTTCTCGCGCAAGGGCATCACCGTTACGCCACAGGAGTTCAGCGGCTGGCGAGGCGCGTCCAAGCGCGGCATGGTCAGGCACTTTGTCGAGGAGCGCGGGCCCTCAACCGGGCGCGCAGCGCTGGAAGAAGCGATCTATGCCGACTTCACCAGCAAAGTCTCCAAGGCGTATGAAAATGTGCAGCCCATTCCCGGCGCGGAAAAGGCGTTGCAGGAACTAGCCGCCATGAAGCTGCTATTGTGCACCACTACCGGCTTCGACCGCGCCCTCACAACCCAGGTCTTCTCGCATCTGGGCTGGCAGCATTACTTCGTCGCCAGCATCACCAGCGACGACGTGGCCGATGGACGGCCCGCGCCCTACATGCTGTTCCGCGCCATGGAAGCGGCGCATGTGAATGAAACTGCCGACGTGCTGGCGGTGGGCGATACCCCGCTGGACCTGCAGGCGGCCGCCAATGCCGGCATCGCCGGGGTCGGCGTCTATTCCGGTGCCGCGCCGGAAAACCGCTTGCGCCAGGAAAAAAGCATCTCTGTCCTGCCCAGCGTGGCGGATCTGCCGGCGCTTATCCGCAAAGACTTGCCGCGCCGCTAGCGGTACGTCAGGTCGTCCACCCGGCCCAGGTCGGTGTTCATCACCCCCAGGGTGACGATGGCGAAGGTCAGCACCTCGGTACCTTTCTCCAGGTGACCGGAGACGGTGGTGCCCTTGTTGTCGCCCAGCGCCAATATGATGTGCGCGTGGATGACGCCGTTCACGACATAACCGTTCATGCCGATGAAATCGGCGGGCGTGTTGGGCGCGCTGACGAACATGTCAGGCACAGGATAATCGCGACCCGCAACATTGTGGAAGCGGTAGCCACGTACCGAGCCGATGCCGGACAGGATCACCGCATTCTTGATGTTCTGCGCCTTGACCTGCTTTTCCATCTCGATGAGAAGGTCGGTCTTGTTCTTAGCCCGGATCACCAGCACCCGGTCGAACTTGCCGCTCAGTACATAGGAATCCGGCACCTTGGGATCGTTGGGTCGCGGATCGTCCTTGGTGGCGGGATGGCGGACAAGCTGGGCCACGGCGGGTGATGCCAGCGCCATGCTCAAGGCTATCGGAATGAGGAATTTCATGGGCCCTACTGTTTTTTCAGGAAGGCTAGACCGGAAACGGCTTTGAGAGAAAGCTTAAGAGAAGAGCTGGACCACGCCATAGACGATTGCAACCAGGAGGGCGAACAGGCCGCCGACGATGGCAACCGACACCCAGAACGGAAATGCCCCGCCGCCATTGGCCAGCTTGGTCTCTTCCTTGCCCTGTACGTCCGCGGTCGCCATGGAAAATCTCCTTATGAGCGGTCTTTTAAGCACCGCCCGGGCTTTGTCAAATATCCCAGTTTAGACGGCAATTGGCGCCTTGATCCCGGCATGGGCCTGGTAATTTTCCAGGGTGAAATCCTCGTATTTGAAAGCGAACAGGTCCTTCACCGCCGGGTTCAGCTTCATCACCGACAGGGGATAAGGCTTGCGGCTCAGCTGCTCGTTCGCCTGGTCCAGGTGGTTCAGATACAGGTGCGCATCTCCGAAACTGTGCACGAAGTCGCCCAGCTTCAGCCCCGTCACCTGCGCCACCATCATGGTAAGCAGCGCGTAAGAGGCGATATTGAACGGCACGCCCAGGAAGATGTCGGCGGAGCGCTGGTAGAGCTGGCACGACAGCTTGCCATCCGCGACATAGAACTGGAACAGGCAGTGGCAGGGCGGCAGCGCCATGCGCGGAATATCCGCCGGGTTCCAGGCGGTGACGATCAGGCGGCGGGAATCCGGGTTCGTCTTGATATCCCGGATCAGGCCGGAGATCTGGTCGATGGTGCCATCGGTCTGCGACGGCCAGCTGCGCCACTGATAGCCATAGACCGGGCCCAGCTCGCCATTGGCGTCAGTCCATTCGTCCCAGATGCTGACGCCATGTGCCTGCAGCCAGTGGGCATTGGTCTCGCCGCGCAGGAACCAGAGCAGTTCATAGATGATGGACTTTAGATGCACCTTCTTGGTGGTGACCAGCGGAAAGCCATCCGCCAGGTTGAAGCGCATCTGGTGGCCGAAGATCGAGCGCGTGCCGGTGCCGGTACGGTCGCGTTTTTCCACGCCCGTATCGCGGGCCAGCCTCAGAAGATCGAGATATTTCTGCATGGGACGATTTTACCGGATTCGGATCAGAATGGCAGGGCCTTCAAGTCCGGTTCCAGCCAGGCCCGCCGCGCCTCCACCGACATCAGCCGCTCCCGCGTCCAATATTCCAGCAGCCAGTTGGGGTTGGCGAATTTGGTGGACATAAGGGCATTGACGATCCGGTATACCGGCATGTTCGGCCGGTATACTGTCGAACACCCCGCATGCCGCCCGCAGCGAGGTCAGGGTGATGGTTTCGTGATAACCGGCCGTGTCGCTGTTCACCCCGCCCACCGCTTCATTGAAAGCGCGGATGAGCCCCGGCATGGCAGCAGCCGGTTCCAGGTCAGTGCGATAGCGCATCAGCCACAGCGCCGCAGCGAAATGGGCGGCGTGGGTCCACTCCTCTTTCTTCAGGCTGCAGGCCATCAGCCCCTCACCGATATGGATGATTTCACCTTCGCCGGCGTAAATGGCTTTCATTTTCAGGCGGGTTCCCGCCTGGAGCACGGGTGTCAAGCAGTTCCACCCCTTCAATTATTAACCCCCGGCACCTATATTAAGAGTGCTCGCCGGGCTTGCCCGGCAGACTATGGCGATAAACGACTGTGTAATAAGCAGGCCGGACCCGGGGGCGGTACCCGGCGCCTCCACCATAAGCCCATCTGCGGATGGGTTTTTGTGGGGGCGAAACAGGATCGACGGATGTGTAAAGGCAGTTCTTTTGCCCGGTATAGTTCCGCCGTCATCGGACTATTGTTTAGGTGCCAACGATAATGAAATGGCCCTCGCTGCCTAACTTCGGTTAGCCAAGCGCGGTTCGGGGGGTACCGGGCAACAGAAACCCCCCACTTATTTCCAGCTACGCGATCCTCATCCTGAGCTCATCGAACGGTGGGCGACCCTCATGCTTCGACAGGCTCAGCATGAGGAATGTTACTGCGTGATTTTGATGGCGCTGTCGCCGCGTTGCGAGACAATCGCGACTTCTGTATGCGCGCCGCGGCGGCGCAACCGAAAATTCATCGACGCATCGCCCAGCCCTAGGCCATTAATGTGAATTTCTTCCAGGAATTTTGGCAGCTAAGGATTGTTGAAGCAGATTTCGCGACTGGAAAAAAACAGCTCCGGCCCCAGGCACGCCTGCAGCAGCGCGAACGGCACCACGATGGGCACCAGCTTGGCGGCAGTCCTGGAATCGCCTGAGGCGAACAGGGTAACCTCTTGGCTCTTGGCTCTTGGCTCTTGGCCCTTGGCCCTTGGCCATCAGCTCTTCGGTCAGCCAGGACACCGCCCGCTCGGTACCGCCATACAGGGTGGGCGGCACTCGTTCCATCAAAGGGGCGATCTGCGTAATTTTCATGTCAGGTTTCCGAGGGGGGGATTGGCACCGCTTATTCACAACGGCGTTTATGCCGGTCCGGTTCCGTTTTCTTCGTAATTGCATCAAAATAGCCCTGCGCGGGCGACCCAGGCCTCCTGCCGCAATTGACTCCACCCATCCGGCGCTTAGTCTTCAGAAGTCATATGGCAAAAGATTTTATCGGTTATCAGGCTCTTACCGACTCGGCGCTACGCGGCGTCGTACGCGAT
>JAPLPI010000116.1 GCA_026400305.1 Alphaproteobacteria bacterium
CGCAGAAGGCGGGCAAGCCGGTGGTGGTTTCCATGGGTGGGGTTGCGGCCTCGGGCGGATATTATATTTCGCTCAGCGCCAACAAGATCGTGGCCCAGCCCGGCACCATTACCGGCTCCATCGGCGTCCTGACTGGCAAGGTCAGCTTCGACAAGACGCTGGAACTGGTAGGCGCGAAGGCCGAGACGGTGGCGGTGGGCAAGAACACCCTGATGGATTCCCCGCTGCAGCCTTTCACCAACGAGCAATGGGCCAACCTCAATCATCAGGCCGATGTCATTTATGACGACTTTACCGCCAAGGTGGCGGCGGGCAGGAAGCTCCCGCTGGAGAAAGTACGCGACGCCGCGCGCGGCCGGGTCTGGTCGGGCACCGACGCCAAGGCGCATGGCCTAGTGGACATGCTGGGCGGTTTCTGGACTGCGGCCGGTCAGGCGGCCAGCTTGGGCGGGATCCCGGCGGACGGCATGACCTTCCGGGTCTATCCCCGCCGTACCGGGCTTCTGGCCCGTCTGGGGATGCTCTCGGACGGCCTGGATGCCAGCCTAGGCCTGTTCGGGCGCATCGAATCGCTGCTGAACCTGCCGGCGCTGCAGGCCCTGCTGGGTGAGGTTTCCAGCCTGCCCCAGGGCGGTCCGGGAAGCTCCTTGCAGCTGCGGGCGATGCATTTGCCACGGCCGTGACCCCAACCCCACACTGGCAGCAAGGAAGCTCCTTTCTGGCGGGATATCTTGAACTATAATTGCTGTGTTCGGGGCGCGAAGCTGGCTTGGCGGGACCATAATTGCGATTATGCTGCGCCGCAGTTTCGGGTGTTTCCGAAATTGACTGCATAGCTGGAGCTTTCGCAATTTCATCTGCAAAATCCGACAAAGCCATCGAGGAGCTGAGCTTCGAAGGCGCGCTCAAGGAGCTGGAAGCGATCGTCTCGCGCCTGGAGCAGGGCGAGGTCGATCTCGAAGACTCCATCGCGCTGTACGAACGCGGGCAAGCGCTGAAGGCGCATTGCGAGAAGAAGCTGAAATCTGCCGAGGGGCGGTTGGAGAAAATTGTGCTGGGTGCGGGCGGACCGCAAATCGGCGAAGGCATGGAAACGGCGTGACCCGCCGCTGCAAATAAGAGCATTTTCGCGCATGAACATCCCCAATACCAAGACACCGCTGCTGGACCAGGTCGACCTACCCGAGGACCTGCGCATGCTGGACAAATCCCAGCTGCGCCAGTTCGCCGATGAGCTGCGTACCGACCTGATCGACATTGTTTCTGTGACCGGAGGTCACTTTGGTGCGGGACTGGGCGTCGTCGAACTGACCACCGCGCTGCATTACGTGTTCAAGACGCCTGACGACCGCATCATCTGGGACGTGGGCCACCAGTCCTATCCGCACAAGATCCTCACCGGCCGACGCGCGCGCATGCGCACCCTGCGCCAGGGTGGCGGTCTGTCCGGCTTCACCAAGCGCAGCGAGAGCGAATACGATGCGTTCGGCGCGGCGCATTCCTCCACCTCCATCTCCGCCGCCGTCGGCATGACGGTGGCGCGCGACCTAAAGGGCGGCGCTAACAATGTGATCGCGGTGATCGGCGACGGCTCGATGAGCGCGGGCATGGCCTATGAAGCCATGAACAATGCCGGCGCCAACAAGAACCGGGTGATCGTCATCCTGAATGACAATAACATGTCCATCGCCCCGCCGGTCGGCGCGATGAGCGCCTATCTGGCGCGGCTGGTGTCGTCGCGCTCCTATACCGGCCTACGCAATATCGCCAAGCGGCTGGCGCGCAAGCTGCTGCCGCGAGGTCTGTTAAAGGTCGTCCAGCGCACGGAAGAATATGCCCGTGGCATGGCGATGGGCGGCACCCTGTTCGAGGAGATGGGTTTCTTGTATCTCGGCCCGATCGACGGCCACAATCTGGATCACCTGTTGCCGGTGCTGGAAAATGTGCGCGATACCATGACGGGCCCGGTGCTGGTGCATGTGGTGACCAAGAAGGGTCACGGCTATGCGCCCGCCGAAGCCGCTTACGACAAGTATCACGCCGTCGCCAAGTTCACCGTGCTGACGGGCGAGCAGGCCAAGTCCTCGCCCAAGGTGCCAGCCTATCAGAAAGTGTTTGGCGAGGCCCTGATCGCGGAAGCCAAGAAGGATAGCCGCATCGTCGCCATCACCGCCGCGATGCCGTCGGGCACCGGCGTCGACCTGTTCGAGAAGGCCT
>JAPLPI010000254.1 GCA_026400305.1 Alphaproteobacteria bacterium
TGTCGGCGAACTGATCGCCATCTGCATCGCCGAGAATGATCGCCGCTTGAAGCCCTATGACGACCGTTTGAAGCGTCCGCGCTTGGTGCCATTCCTGGCGCGCATGGCGTTGAAATTCATTGGTCCGAAAAAGAAAGCCGCCTGATGAAAATCGGATCGCCGCAGCACCGCGACACCTTCTGCAAGCATTTCATGCAGACCTATACCGAGTTCGATCCGGAAACGCTGCCCTGGCCGGACCTAGACGATGGGGGGCTGGCGCGCCTGAAGTCGGTGCCGTTCTGGGAAGAGGTTTTCTACACCGAGCGCCGCGCCGGCGCGATCGTGGCCGAATTCGTCAAGACCATCAAAGACCCGGTGATGAAGGAAGCCGTGGCGCTGCAGGGGTTCGAGGAAGCCCGCCACGCCAAGCTGCTCCGGGTTATGATCCAGAAATACAATATAGTCGCCGCCGAGCGGCCGCTGGAAGATGTCAGCGACAATGTCGAAACCCGCTTCAAGGACTTTGGCTTCGGCGAATGCATGGACTCTTTTTTGGGGTTTGGCGTCTTCAAGATCGCCATGCAGTCGCAATTCCTGCCCAAGGAAATGTTCCAGATCTTCGAAACCCTGATGTATGAGGAGACGCGCCACATTGTCTTCTTCGTCAACTGGATGGCCTATAACCAGGCGCAGAAGGGCTTTGTCGCCCGCATGCTGCTGCCGCTGACAGACTTCCGCTATTACATGCGCGCCCTGGGCCGCATGGTGGGAACCGCCAAGCGCGGCAAGGACCTGAACGACGGCAAGGAATTTTCCGCCACCCAAGCGAGCGTTTTCTTGGACGGCTTCACCTTCCGCCGTTTCCTGGAAGACTGCTATTCGGAAAACCGCCGCCGCATGGACGTGTTCGAGCCTGAATTGCTGCGTCCCAGCTTCCTGCCCCAGCTGGCGGAAACCGCGCTGGGCGCCATGCGCTTGTGGAGTTTCCGCGCCAAGCCGCGGCCTGCGTAATGAAGTGGGCGCCAAAGATCGGGGTCGCTGTCGCGCTGCTGGCTGGCGTCATCGCGGCCGTTTATCTGGTCTGGATCATTGGTTTTGACGCGGTGTTCGCGGCGGTCGCGCGTGCCGGCTTCTGCGGCTTGGCGTTACTGTGCCTATTCGCGCTGCTGGTGTTCATCAGCCTTGCTTTTGCCTGGTACACGCTGCTGCCTCCGTCCGAGCGTCGGCCGTTGCGCGATTTTTATCTCGCTCGTGTGGTGCGCGATTCCATTGCCGAGATTTCGCTCTTCTCGCCGGTGGGCGGCATGGTCGCCGCCGCACGACTGATGGTGCTGAAGGGCATGAGCCCGGCCCATGCCGCCGCCTCCGTCGCCGGCGACGCCACCACCGAAGCAATGGCGCAGGTCGTGTTCCTGGCCTTCGGGCTGGGCCTGGGCTTCACCCAGTTCCGGCACCTGGAAAGTTCGGGACCGGTTACCGAGGGCATGCTGGTGGTGCTGCTGCTCGCGGTTCCAGCGATTGCGCTGCTGATCTTCCTGCAGAAGAAAGGCGCCGGGCTGGCCGAGCGCCTGGCCGCGCGCTTCTTCCCCTTGCGCCAAGGCGTCACGTTTCACACCGCGATCATGGAACTGTACAGCTCCAAGAGCCGTCTGGCAGTGTCGGCGGCGCTGCATCTGCTGGCCTGGATTGGCGCAGGTGTGGGGACTTTCATTTCCTTCCGCCTGGTGGGCGGGCAGATCGACTTTTTAAATGCGGTGGCGCTGGAAGCCCTGCTGTGCACGATGCGTAGCATCGCAGCCCCGGTGCCCGCCGCCATTGGGGTACAGGAATGGGGTTACGCCATGCTGGCGCCGCTGTTTGGCCTGCCGGCGGAGATGGGCGTGGCGGTGTCGCTGCTCAAGCGGGCGCGCGAGATCGTGATCGGTGTGCCGGCACTTCTCTATTGGCAGAGTGTTGAAGGCCGGAAGGCGTTCGCCAATGTCTGATATCGCGCTTGTCACCGGAGCTTCCGGATTCGTTGGCTCCGCCGTGGCGCGGGCGCTGGTGGCGCGCGGCCTGCACGTGCGGGTGGTGATGCGGCCCACCGCCAACCGACTCAATATCGCCAAGCTGCATTGCGAGCCGGTTGTCGGTGACATGCGCGACGAAGAATCGATGACCGCCGCGCTTAAAGGTGCGCGCTACTTGTTCCATGTCGCGGCCGATTATCGTCTGTGGGCGCGCGACCCGGGCGAGATCGAACGCAACAATTTCCAGGGTGCCAAGGCGACCATGGGCGCGGCGCTGAAGGCGGGGGTGCAACGGGTGGTCTATACCTCCTCGGTCGCGGCCCTGAAGCCGGGCGCTACTGTGGTGGATGAAAATTCCCGCCACACGCCACAAAGTGTGATCGGCGCTTATAAGCGCAGCAAGCTGGTGGCCGAGCGCGAAGTGGAACGTCTGGTGCGGGAGGAGGGGCTTCCCGCCGTCATCGTGGCGCCGTCCACCCCCATCGGTCCGCGCGACGTCAAGCCCACGCCGACAGGGCGCATCATCGTCGAGGCCGCCACGGGGCGCATGCCGGCCTTTGTCGATACCGGGCTCAACCTAGTGCATGTCGATGACGTGGCGAACGGCCATCTTCTGGCCCTGGACAAGGGTAAGGTCGGCGAAAATTACATATTGGGTGGCGAGGACGTGGCGCTGCAGACCATGCTGGGCGATATCGCCTTTCTGTTGGGACGTAAGGCGCCCACCATCAAGATCCCGCGCGCGCCCTTGTTCCCGCTGGCCTGGGCGGCCGAAGCGGTTGCCCGGGTGACCGGCAAGGAGCCGTTCCTCACCGTCGATGCGCTGCGCATGTCGCGCTATCGCATGTTCTTCAGCAGCGAGAAGGCTAGGCGTGATCTAGGCTATACCACGCGCCCCTATCGCGAAGGTCTGAAAGATGCGCTGAACTGGTTCCGCGAGAACGGATATTTTGCATGATCGCAGGTATCCTGTTCGGCTTCCTGCCGCTCCTGATTTGGCTCTATCTGCTGCTTTTCCACAACGGCTTCTGGCTGCTGCGCGAACGTGACACGCAAGCTGTCGTCGAACCCGACGCCTGGCCGTCGGTGGTGGCTGTGGTACCTGCCCGCGACGAGGCGGATGTGATCCAGCGCAGCATCGGCGGCCTGATCGCCCAGAATTATCCGGGCGAGTTTCGTATCGTGCTGGTGGACGACCAGTCGGGCGACGGTACCGGTGCATTGGCGCGGGCGCTGAATTCCGAGCGGCTGGTGGTCCTGACGGGCGCGGCGCGCCCGGAGGGGTGGACCGGCAAGCTCTGGGCGATGAGCCAGGGCGGCGATTATGCCGCC
>JAPLPI010000308.1 GCA_026400305.1 Alphaproteobacteria bacterium
CCGAGGCCAACACCAGGATGGAGATATCCTTGTCCTCTTTCAGCAGCGCGGTCAGGCACTCGGTGGTCAGGCCGTAGGGGATTACCAACTCGGGCAGGATGCCCGACAGGTCGTTCACCACCTTGGCGGCTTCGTGCAGCATGGCTTCGGCCTCGGCATGGGCCTCGTCGCGCATGATCTCTTCCACGCCGCGCCATTGCTGGAAGTCGGGCGGGGTGGCGGCGCACATCAGGGTGACGCGGCCATTGGTGTGCTGGGCGCGGCGGGTGGCGAAGCGCAGCGCCACGGCGCATTCGGGCGTCTTGTCGATCACCACCAGGAACTTGCGCGGGCTGCGGGAGGCGCTCATGGCCCAACCCTACTGCAGCTTGCGCTTCAGGTCATAAAGGATTTCCAGCGCCTGCTTGGGCGACAGGGCGTCCGGCTCGATGATCTTGAGCGCATCTTCCACCGCGCTGCCCTTGGGCACCGGCGCCGAAACGCCGAACAGCGGCAGGTCGTCGATCTTGGCCAGCGGCTTGTGACCTTCGCGGCCCTCTTCCAGGGCGCGCAGCACTTCCTCGGCGCGCGCCACTACGGCAGCGGGCAACCCCGCCAGCTTGGCGACATGGATGCCGTAGGACCGGTCGGCTGTGCCGGAGATCACTTCGTGCAGGAATACGATGCTGTCATTCCATTCGCGCACCTTCATGGTGTAGCAGGCCATCGACTTCAGCCGTTCCGCCAGCGCCACCATCTCGTGATAATGGGTGGCGAAGAGCGAGCGGCTCTTGTTGGTCTCATGCAGATGCTCAGCCGCGGCCCAGGCAATCGCCAAACCGTCATAGGTGGCGGTGCCGCGCCCGATCTCGTCGAGGATGACAAGACTCTTGGGCGTGGCCTGGTTCAGGATCGCGGCAGTCTCCACCATCTCGACCATGAAGGTGCTGCGGCCCGCCGCCAGATCATCGCCCGCGCCGACGCGGGAGAAGAGACGATCCACGATGCCGATATGCGCCGCTTCCGCCGGCACGAAGCTTCCGGTCTGAGCCAGGATGGCGATCAGCGCGTTCTGGCGCAGGAAGGTGGATTTACCGGCCATGTTGGGACCGGTGACCAGCCACAGCCGGCCTTTGGCGCTGGGTGATAGGTCGCAATCGTTGGGCACGAAAGGTCCGGCATTAGCGGCCTGCAACGCCGCCTCCACCACCGGATGCCGCCCGCGCGTGATGTTGAACGACAGGCCATTGTCGATCTTGGGACGCACATAGCGCGCCGCGATGGCCAGTTCGCCCAGGGATGCCGCCACATCGAGGGTACCGAGCGCTTCGGCGATGACGCTGAGGGCTTCACCATGCTCGATGGCCAACATCGACATTTCGTCGAACAGCCTCGATTCCAGCGCCAGCGCGCCTTCGCCCGCTTCGGAAATGCGCGACGCCAGCGAGGCCAGTTCATCGGTCGAGAAGCGCACCGCGCCCGCCATGGTCTGCCGATGGCGGAAGGTTTCCTTGTCGGCCAGCAGCTTGTCGGCATGTTGCTGACTGACTTCGATAAAATAGCCCAGTACGCCGTTATGCTTGATCTTCAGCTGCGAAACGCCGCTGGACTGGCGATAGATGCTTTCCAGACCCGCAATGACGCGGCGCGATTCATCGCGAAGCGCGCGCAGTTCATCCAGCGGGGCATGGGCGCCGACCCTGATGAAGCCACCGTCGCGCGACAGATAAGGCGGTTCCTCCACCAGCAGAATTTCCAGCCGGTCGGACAGACGCGAAGTCGCTGCGATATTCTGGGTCAACGTGTCGATGGCGGTCATCGCTTCGCCCGCCAGCGATTGTTTGCGCAGACCATCGCGCAAGCCCCGCGCCGCCTTCACCCCGTCGCGCAGATTGGCCAGATCGCGCGGCCCACCACGCGCCACCGACAGCCGCCCCAGTGCGCGCGCAATATCGGGCGCGGCGCGCAAGGCTTCGCGCGCATGGCGGCGCAATTCTGAATCCTTGGTGAAGGCTTCCACCGCGTCGTGGCGAGCGCCGATCTTTTTGACGTCGGTCAGCGGCGCCGCCAGCCGCCCCGCCAGCAGGCGCGCGCCGCAGGCGGTTACCGTGCGATCGATCCCGGCCAGCAGTGAGCCGCTGCGCTGTCCCGCCAATGTCTGCGTCAGTTCCAGGTTGCGGCGGGTGGCAGAATCGATGCCCATGAAGTGCGACGGGCTGACCCGCACGATCCGCTGCAGCGCCACCTTGGCGCCCTTCTGGGTCAATTCCAGATAGGCAATCAGCGCGCCGGCCGCCGACAGTTCGGCTCTGGAGAACGCGCCCAGCCCATCCAGAGACGCCATATTGTAATGCGCCTTCAGCGCACGCTCGCCATTGGCGGAATCAAACCGGCTGCCCGGCAGCGGCGACAGTGCCAGGCCCTGCACCCTAAACAGCGCCGCAAACTCTTCCTGCGCCAACAGGGCGTCGGGCAGCAGCAACTCCTTGGGCGACAGCCGCGCCAGTTCGGTGGCGATCTCGCTTTGTCCTACCGCCGCCACGGAAAATTCGCCGGTCGACATGTCGGCGCTCGCCAGCGCGAGGTCCGCGCCGCTGCGCCCCAGCGCCGTCAGCAGGTTCGAGGCCCGCGCCTCCAGCAACGCGTCTTCCGTAAGGGTGCCCGGCGTGACCAGCCGCACCACCTCGCGCCGCACCACGGACTTGCTGCCGCGCTTCTTGGCTTCGGCCGGGTCTTCCACCTGTTCGCACACCGCCACCCGGTAGCCCTTGCGGATCAACTTTTCCAGATAGGACTCGGCGGCATGCACCGGCACCCCACACATGGGGATGTCCTCGCCCAGATGCTTGCCCCGCTTGGTCAGGGCAATGTCTAGCGCCTCGGCCGCCCGTCCTGCGTCCGCGAAGAAAAGCTCGTAGAAATCGCCCATGCGGTAAAACAGCAGATAGTCTGCATGCGCCGCTTTGAGCGCGAGATATTGCACCATCATGGGGGTGACATCGCCCACCGCTGCCGCTTCCATGGGCATCTCCACGGGCGGCAAACCAAGGTCCATCTCGCTCATGCGTGTAATCTTATCAGACCCACAGAGACCCCTGCGTCACGGAAGCTTGATGCAATCGCCGCCAGAGTGTTTATTCTGTGGAAAATCATCAAAAACAACAGAACAATAGGGGTATTTAAATGTCGCGCCCATCTTTTACCGACGAAGAAGCCCTTGCGTTTCATGCCGGGGACAAGCCCGGCAAGCTGGAAATCAATCCCACCAAGCCGATGGCGACCCAGCGCGATCTCAGTCTGGCTTATTCGCCGGGCGTGGCCGTGCCGGTGCTGGCGATCGCGGAAAATCCGGAGCTCGCCTACGACTACACCACCAAGGGCAATATGGTGGCGGTGATCACCAACGGCACAGCCATCTTGGGGCTGGGTGATCTGGGGCCGCTGGCGTCCAAGCCGGTGATGGAAGGCAAGTGCGTGCTGTTCAAGCGCTTTGCCGACGTCAACTCTATCGACCTGGAAATCGACACTAAGAATGTCGAAGAGTTCATCGCCGCCGTACGCTATCTCGGCCCGACCTTCGGCGGCATCAATCTGGAAGACATCAAGGCGCCCGACTGTTTCATCATCGAGCAGCGGCTGCGCGAGCTGATGGACATCCCTGTGTTCCATGACGACCAGCACGGCACCGCCATCATCTGCGCTTCGGGCATCATCAATGCCGCGCACCTCACGGGCCGCAAGCTGGAGGATCTCAAGGTGGTAGTGAACGGCGCCGGCGCCGCTTGCATCGCCTGTCTGGAACTGATCAAGTCCATTGGCGTGCGCGGCGAGAACGTCACCTTGTGCGACACCAAGGGCGTGGTTTATCGCGGCCGCGCCGAAGGCATGAACCAGTGGAAGTCGGCCCATGCCACCGACACCAAAGCGCGCACCCTGGAAGAAGCGGTCAAGGGCGCCGACGTCATCCTGGGCCTGTCCAAGAAGGGTGCTTTTACCCAGGACATGGTCAAGTCCATGGCCAAGTCGCCCATCATTTTCGCCATGGCCAATCCCTATCCAGAAATCACGCCCGAGGAAGCCAAGGCGGTGCGCGACGATGTGATCATCGCCACCGGCCGCAGCGACTATCCCAATCAGGTCAACAACGTCATCGGCTTTCCTTATATCTTCCGGGGCGCGCTGGACGTGCGCGCCACCACCATCAATGAAGAGATGAAGATCGCCGCCGCCCATGCCATCGCCGCCTTGGCGCGCGAGGATGTGCCAGATGAAGTCGCCGCCGCCTATCGCGGCGCGCGCCCGATCTATGGCCCCGAATACATCATTCCTTCGCCCTTCGATCCGCGCCTGATAAGCCGTGTCTCGTCGGCGGTGGCGGAAGCGGCGATGAAATCCGGCGTCGCCGGCAAGAAAATCGACGACCTTGCCGCCTACCAGTTCCAGCTTTCCGCACGCCTCGACCCGTCCGCCGGCCTGTTCGGCATGGTGACGGGCGCGGTGCGCTCCAATCCCAAGCGCGTGGTGTTCGCCGAGGGCGAAGAGGATTCGGTGATCCGCGCCGCCGCCGCCTTCCAGAACGGCGGCATGGGCAAGTCCATCCTGATCGGCCGCGTCGACATCGTGAAGGCTGGCCTGCGCCGCGCCGGCGTCGACGAGCATCTGCTGGAAATCAAGGTGCCGCATTCCGCCGAAGAAGCCGCGCCTTACATCGACGCCCTGTACCGGCGCATCCAGCGCCGCGGTGGTCTCCACCGCGACGCCGTGCGCATGGTCACCAACGACCGCAACATCTATGCCGCTTCCATGCTCAAGGCCGGGCATGCCGACGCCATGGTCACCGGCGTGACGCGCAACTATGCCAATGTGCTGGCAGACGTGCGCACCGTGCTGGACCCGCCGCCCGGCCAGCGCCCCATGGGCATGCAGGTGGTGTTCGCCAAGGGCCGCATCGTCTTCATCGCCGACACCTCGGTCACCGAACTGCCGACCGCAGACCAGCTGGCCGACATAGCCATCCAGGGCGCCGCGGTGGCGCGGCGCTTCGGCCTGACGCCGCGCGTGGCGCTGCTGGCATCGTCCACCTTCGGCTTCCCGCGCTCGGAGCGCAGCGAGCGCATCATCGAGGCGGTGCAGATCCTGGAGGGCCGCGGCGTGGACTTTGAATATGACGGCGAAATGGCGGTGGACGTGGCGTTGGATAAGGACAAGCTGGCGCTTTATCCCTTTGCCCGCATCACCGACACGGCGAACGTGCTGATCATGCCGGCGATCCATTCGGCCTCCATCTCCACCAAGCTGCTGCAGCAGATGGGCTCGGCCAGCGTGATGGGACCGATGCTGGTGGGCCTGGAAAAGTCGGTGCAGATCACACCGCTCGGCGCCAAGATGAGCGAGATCTACAACGCCGCGGTGGTCGCGGCGTATGACGTCAACCAGTAATGGATTTCAGCAAGGCCTCTGCATTTCTGAACGACATCTGGGATGACGAGATCATCCAGGCGCTGACCGATTACATCCGCATTCCCAACAAGAGCCCGGCCTTCGACAAGGACTGGGAAGCCCATGGCCATATGGAAAAGGCCCTGCAGATGTTCGCCGCCTGGGCCAAATCCAAGCTGGCGCAGTTTCCCGGCAGCGCGCTGGAAATCGTGCGGCTGCCGGGGCGCACACCGCTGATCTTCATCGAGATTCCCGGAGATACGCCCGGAACCGTGCTGATGTATGGGCACCTGGACAAGCAGCCGGAGATGCTGGGCTGGGCCGATGATCTGGGGCCGTGGCAGCCTGTCGTGAAGGACGGCAAGCTGTATGGCCGTGGCGGCGCTGATGACGGCTATGCTATGTTCGCCAGCATCGCGGCGCTGCTGGCACTGAAGCAGCAGGGCGCCAAACACGCACGCGCGGTGATCATCATCGAAGCCTGCGAGGAATCCGGCTCGCCCGACCTGCCTTTTTATATCGATCGCCTGAGCGCGCGCATCGGCACGCCCAATCTGGTCGTCTGCCTGGATTCAGGCTGCGGCAATTACGAACAGCTGTGGCTGACCACATCCCTGCGCGGCAACCTGATCGGCGCCCTGACCGTGAAAGTTCTGACCGAAGGCGTGCATTCGGGCGCCGCCAGCGGCATCGTGCCGTCGTCCTTCCGCATCCTGCGTATGCTGCTGTCGCGCATCGAGGATGAGGCCACCGGCCGCATGATACTGCCCGAACTATTTGCCGAGATTCCTGCCGAGCGCCAGACGCAGGCGAAGGATGCCGCCGTCATCCTGGGCGATGAAGTCTGGACTGGCGCACCCTTTGCGGGGCGCACAAAGCCGATGGCGCAAGGCAATGCCGAACTGATCCTGGAAAAGACCTGGCGGCCGCAATTGGCGGTTACGGCGATGGACGGTTATCCCCTGCCGGCCAATGGCGGCAATGTGCTCTTACCCTATTCCACCGCCAAGATTTCAGTGCGCCTGCCGCCCACACTGGAAGCCGAAGTCGCGCGCAGCGCCTTGAAGAAGACCCTGGAAGCTTCGCCCCCTTACGACGCCGATGTGACCTTCGATGTGCCGCGGGGCGACAATGGCTGGAACGCGCCCACATTGGCGCCCTGGCTGGAGGCCTCGCTGAACAAGGCCAGCACATCCGCATTCGGCAAGCCGGTCGCCTACCAGGGCGAAGGCGGCTCCATTCCCTTCATGGCCATGCTGGGCGAGAAATTTCCCGGCACCCAGTTCGTAGTGACCGGCGTCTTGGGTCCGCATTCCAATGCCCATGGTCCCAACGAATTCCTGCACATCGGCTTTGCCAAGAAATTGTCAGCCTGCATCGCCACCGTGCTGGCCGATCATGCGTTAGAGGCATCATGAGTTTCCTGGACGCCCCGCCTGGCTCGCGCCGTCCGCTTTATGTTTTCCTGATCCTCACCCTTGCGGTGGGCGCCGGCGCCAGCATGTTCACCACCCCGCAGATCCCGACCTGGTATGCGTCGCTCAATCACCCGTCGATTACACCGCCTAACTATCTGTTCGCGCCGGTCTGGACCACGCTTTACATCCTGATGGCCATCGCCGCCTGGCTTGTGTGGAAAAAGACCGGCACGCGCTCTGTCGAAATGGCGGCCTTCGCCCTGCAACTGCTGCTGAATTTCGGCTGGAGCCTCATGTTCTTTGCCCTGCACAGCATCGGCGGCGCCTTGGCGGAGATCATCGCCCTGGACCTTGCGATTATGACCACCACCATCCTGTTCTTCCGGCGGGATCGCATCGCCGGCTTGTTGTTCCTGCCGTATTTGGGCTGGACTGCGTTCGCCACTGTACTCACGCACGCCTTTTGGCGACTAAATTAACCACGCTGCGCGAATTTTAAAATTTTAGGCTTCCACCGCACCCCTCAGTCGGTGTTTTTCTTTTGGCATGAAGGTTTTGCGCCCAGCAGCACTTGTACTGACATTGCTTATCAGCGCGTGCACCACGCCCAACCCATAATCCCTGGCGGCCAATGATCCGCGGGAAGAAACCAACCGCGACGTCTTCGCCTTTGACGTGTGGATCGAGCACCATGTCGCCGCGCCGGTGAATGACGGCTATCGCGCCGTGGTGCCGGAGCCGGCGCGCGACGGCCTGCACAATATCGTGACTAATCTTCACGCCCCCATAGTGCTGGCCAATGACGTGCTGCAGGCCCGCCCGAAAAGGGCGGTGAACACCCTAGCGCGCATCGTGCTCAACACCGCCTTTGGCCTGGGCGGGTTGATCGACATCGCCGGCACGTTGGGCATCCCCTATCACGACAATGATTTCGGCGTGACCCTGGGACGGAGCGGCGTGGCTGAAGGTTCCTACCTGGTGCTGCCGCTCATCGGCCCCTTGCCGCCGCGCGACTTGGTAGCCTCGGGCGTGGATGGGGTGTTCGATCCCTTGTCCTATGCGCACTTCTCGGGCCGCCATGTCCTGCAGTTGTCGCGTTCGGCCGTGCGCATCCTGGATACGGTGGACCAGCGCCGCGACGAGTTCGAAAGCATCGAGCGCGCCTCGGTGGATTTCTACGCCACCACCCGCAACCTCTACCGCCAGAACCGGAACGCCAAGATCCGGGGCGGTGAGGGCGACGGCGCCTTTGTGAGCCTTCCCGACCTTTAGGCCCCCAAGGGCCTGATAACGGAATCGCGCCAAAGGCTTGGCAAGAGCCGAGCCCCTCCCTATATACCCCCTTGTGTAAGCATGGGTTTCGCCAGTGGCTTATTTTGTCAAAGAATTCAATGGGATGGACCGGAGGACGCCCTTGGGGGTCAGGACACCGTGCCCAATGAGAGGAACGTGAGAATGGCTAAAGTAATCGGTATCGACCTTGGCACCACCAACAGCTGCGTGGCGGTCATGGAGGGCTCAGCCCCCAAGGTTATCGAGAATGCAGAAGGCGCCCGCACCACCCCGTCCATCGTCGCCTTTACCCCCGATGGCGAGCGTCTGATCGGCCAGCCCGCCAAGCGCCAGGGCGTAACCAATCCCGAACACACTTTCTTCGCCATCAAGCGCCTAATCGGCCGCCGCTTCGACGATCCCATGACCCAGAAGGACATGGGCATGGTCCCCTACAAGATCGTCAAAGCCGACAATGGCGATGCCTGGGTCGCGGGCCGCGACGGCAAAAAGTTTTCGCCGTCCGAAATCTCAGGCTTCATCCTGCAAAAGATGAAGGAAACCGCCGAAGCCCATCTGGGCGAAAAGGTCACGCAAGCCGTTATCACCGTTCCGGCCTATTTCAACGACGCCCAGCGCCAGGCCACCAAGGACTCCGGCAAGATCGCTGGCCTGGAAGTGCTGCGCATCATCAACGAACCAACCGCCGCGGCGCTGGCTTACGGCCTGGACAAGAAGTCCAACGGCGTCATCGCCGTGTATGACCTTGGCGGCGGCACCTTCGACGTCTCCGTGCTGGAAATCGGCGACGGCGTGTTCGAGGTGAAGTCCACCAACGGTGATACCTTCTTGGGCGGCGAAGACTTCGACCATCGCGTCGTCAACTTCCTAGCCGACGAGTTCAAAAAGGAAAACGGCATCGACCTGCGGTCGGACCGCCTGGCGCTCCAGCGCCTGAAGGATGCTGCCGAAAAGGCCAAGATCGAACTGTCGAGCGCCGCTTCGACGGAAGTGAACCTGCCCTTCATTACCGCCGACGCGGCCGGTCCCAAGCACCTAACCATCAAAATTACCCGCGCCACCCTGGAAAAGCTGGTCGATGACCTGATCCAGAAGACC
Source organism: Alphaproteobacteria bacterium (assembly GCA_026400305.1). Taxonomy (GTDB): domain Bacteria; phylum Pseudomonadota; class Alphaproteobacteria; order Micropepsales; family Micropepsaceae; genus Rhizomicrobium. The sequence continues at coordinate 9,228 of JAPLPI010000308.1, forward strand.
GTCGGCCCGGTGAAGCAAGCGCTGAAGGATGCCGGTGTCACCGCGTCCCAGGTCGACGAAGTCATCCTGGTCGGCGGCATGACCCGCATGCCCAAGGTGCAGGAAGCGGTGAAGCAGATCTTCGGTGGCAAGGAACCCCACAAGGGCGTCAATCCGGACGAAGTGGTCGCCATCGGCGCCGCCATCCAAGGCGGCGTGCTGAAGGGCGAAGTCAAGGACGTGCTGCTGCTGGACGTGACCCCGCTGAGCTTGGGCATCGAAACTTTGGGCGGCGTCTTCACCCGCCTGATCGACCGCAACACCACCATCCCGACCAAGAAGAGCAACATCTTCTCCACGGCCGAGGACAATCAGGGCGCCGTCACCATCAACGTGTTTCAGGGCGAACGCGAAATGGCGGCGGACAACAAGTCGCTGGGGCGCTTCGACCTGCAGGGCATCCCCCCGGCGCCGCGCGGCGTGCCGCAGATCGAGGTCGCCTTCGACATCGACGCCAACGGCATCGTCAGCGTCACCGCCAAGGACAAGGCGACCAACAAGGAACAGCAGATCCGCATCCAGGCATCTGGTGGACTGTCGGACGCCGACATCCAGAAGATGGTTAAGGAAGCCGAAAGCCATGCCGCGGAAGACAAGAAGCGCCGCGAGCTGGTGGAGGCCAAGAACCAGGCCGACGCGATGATCCATTCGACCGAAAAGGCGATGAGCGAGCATGGCGACAAGGTCAGCCCGGACGAGAAGACCGCCATTGAAGCGGCGCTGGCGTCGCTGAAGGACGCGGTTGGCGGCGAAGACAGCGAAGCCATCAAGGAAAAGACCAACACCCTGGCCCAAGCCTCGATGAAGCTGGGCGAGGCCATGTACAAGGCCCAGCAGGCCGAAGGCGCGGCGGGCGATGCCGCCGCCGACGGCGCCGGCAACAAGCCGGATGACAATGTCGTGGACGCCGACTTTGAGGAAGTCGACGACAAGAAGGCCTAAAGAATATCAAGCCCCCGCTTAAAAGCGCGGGGGCTTTTGTTTCATATCCGGGGGCGGATTTGACGTCATGAAGCGCTGTTATTACGAGGCCCTGGAATGCCAGAAGGGCGCCACTGGCGACATTTTGAAATCTTCCTATCGCAAGCTGGCGATGAAGTTTCACCCCGACAAGAATCCCGGCGACCACACCGCCGAAATCAAGTTCAAGGAAATCAACGAAGCCTATGACGTCCTGAAGGACGATCAGAAACGCGCGGCTTATGACCGCTTCGGCCACGCCGCCTTCGAAGGCGGCATGGGCGCAGCCGCGGGCGCGCGCGGCGGCAATCCGTTCGGCGACTTAGGCAGCTTCGGCGATGTGTTCGAGGATATCTTCGGCCAGATGATGGGCGGGGCGTCTCGCGCCAAGCGCCAGAACCGCGGCCAGGACCTGCGCTACAATCTGGAGATCAGCCTGGAGGAAGCCGCGCGCGGCCGCAGCGCCGAGATCAAGGTACCCGCCATGGTGGCCTGCGATGTCTGCGCTGGCAGCGGTGCCGAAACCGGGCACCAGCCGGAGACCTGCCCCACCTGCCAGGGCCACGGCAAGGTGCGCGCCACCCAGGGCTTCTTTACCATCGAGCGCAGCTGCTCGGCCTGCCGCGGCTCGGGCAAGATCATCCGCAATCCCTGCAAAGCCTGCCGCGGCGCCGGGGCGGTCCAGAAGGAGCGCACCCTCAATGTGGACGTGCCGCCCGGCGTCGAGGAAGGCACTCGCATCCGCCTGTCCGGCGAAGGCGCGGTTGGTGCCAATGGCGGCCCGTCCGGCGATCTTTATATTTTCCTGTCGGTCGCCGAGCATCCCATCTTCCAGCGCGACGGCCATGACCTGCACTGCCGCGCGCCGGTCAGCTTTGTCACCGCAGCCATGGGCGGGTCCATCGAAGTGCCGACCCTGGACGGCGGCCGGACAAAGGTGGTCATCCCCGAAGGCACCCAGCCGGGGCGGCAATTCCGCCTGAAGGCCAAGGGTATGCCGGTGCTGCGCAGCGCCCAGAAGGGCGACCTGTATGTCGAGGTCGCGGTGGAGACGCCGGTCAGGCTGACCAAGCGCCAGAAGGAATTGCTGCGCGAGTTCGAAATTGAAAGCGGCGCCGGCACCCATCCGGAGGCCGAAGGCTTCCTGGCGCGGTTGAAAGAGTTTTGGAACGGCTGCGATAAAGCCTAAGCTGGCGCCATAAAAACAGGGCAAGGCCAACCCGTGACAACAACCCTTGCCGACAATCTGCGCTTCCTGCGCGCCCTGTTCGCCAATCCCAAAAGCATTGGCGCTATCTTTCCGTCCAGCCCTGCCTTGGCCCAGGCCATTGCCCGCCAGATCGATCCAGGGTGCGGCTCGGTACTGGAAATCGGTCCGGGGACCGGCGTGATCAGCCAGGCGATTCTGGCGCGGGGCGTGGCGCCGCAAGATCTCACCCTGCTGGAATATGACGAGGAATTCGCCAAGCACCTGGCCGCCCGTTTCCCGAAGGTGCATGTAGTGCAGGGCGACGCCTTTGAGCTGGATCGCACCCTGGGCGCCCGCCCGCTCTTTGCCGCCATCATCTCCTGCCTGCCGCTGCTGAACTTTCCGGCGGCCGAGCGTGTGACCTTCATGGATGGGCTGGCGGCTCGGCTGAAGCCGGGGGCGCCGCTGATCCAGTTTTCCTATGGCCTGCATGCCCCGGTGGTGCCGCCGGACGGCTTTTCCATCACTTGCACAGCCTTCGTCCTGGCCAATATCCCCCCCGCCAAGGTCTGGGTTTACCGCAAAATTTGAGAGTTTTGCAGCGGGTTATGCTGCAGCAAAATAGTGCAGCAGAATGATCTATGCGCTCCCTATGCTGCGCGATAAATAATTGATTTCGCTATTATTCCGCGGCTTCGGCCAGCTCTGGGGCGGCTTGCAGCACGTCCAGGCCGACATGGGCCTCGAACTTCTTGAAGTTGGCCTGGAACATGGAAACCAGCTTGCGGGCCTGGGCGTCGTAAGCCGCCTTGTCGGCCCAGGTGTCGCGCGGCTTCAGGATGGCGGCATCTACCCCCGGGACCAAGACCGGCACCCGGAACTTGAAGTGCGGATCGACCCGCATCTCCACCGAGGCCAGGCTGCCGTCCAGGGCGGCATTGAGCAGGGCACGGGTCGCCTTGATGGGCATGCGGCTGCCGGTGCCGAAGGCCCCGCCGGTCCAGCCCGTATTCACCAGCCAGCAATCGGCCTGCTGCTCGGCGATCAGGGCCCGCAGTAGGTTGCCGTATTCGGAAGGGTGGCGCGGCATGAAGGGGGCGCCAAAGCAGGTGGAGAAAGTCGGCTGCGGCTCCTTGCCCAGGCCCTTTTCGGTACCGGCCACCTTGGCGGTAAAGCCGGACAGGAAGTGATACATGGCCTGACTGGGGGTCAGCCGGGCGATGGGCGGCAACACGCCAAAGGCATCGGCCGTCAGCATGATGACGTTCTTGGGGTGTCCCGCCCGGCCAGTGGCCGAGGCGTTGGGGATGTAATCGATTGGGTACGCAGCGCGCGTATTCTCGGCATAAGTTGCGTCGTTCAGATCGAGCGCCCGTGTGGCGGGGTCCATCACCACATTCTCCAGCACCGTGCCGAAACGCTCGGTGGTCGAGAAAATCTCCGGCTCCGCCTCGCGGCTCAGCTTGATGACCTTGGCATAGCAGCCCCCTTCGATGTTGAAGATGCCGTTTTCGCTCCAGCCATGCTCGTCATCGCCGATCAGCGTGCGCGAGGCGTCAGCCGACAGGGTGGTCTTACCGGTACCGGAAAGCCCGAAAAAGATGGCCGCTTCGCCGTTCGCCCCGACATTGGCCGAGCAGTGCATGCTCATCACCCGCTTGGCCGGCAGCAGATAGTTCATGATGGTGAAAACCGACTTCTTCATCTCACCGGCATAGGAGGTGCCGCCGATCAGGATCATCTTCTTGTCGAAGTTCACCGCGATCACGGTCTGGCTGGCACAGCCATGGCGCGCCGGATCGGCGTTGAAGCTGGGCAAGTCGATGATGGTGAATTCAGGATCGAACGTCTTCAGTTCTTGAGCGGTAGGCCGGATCAGCAGCTGATGCACGAACAGCGAGTGCCAGGCGAATTCGGTGATCACCCGCACCGAGATGCGGTGGGTGAGATCGGCGCCGCCGAACAGATCCTTGGCGAACAGCTCACACCCTTCGGCATGGGCCATCATGTCGGCATAAAGCACATCGAAATGCGCGGGGCTCATCGGCTTGTTGTTGTCCCACCAAACCTGGGATTCGGTGGAGGCGTCGCGCACCACAAACTTGTCCGATGCCGAGCGTCCGGTATGCACCCCTGTGCGCACCACCAGCGGACCATTCTTGGCAACCATTCCTTCGCCGCGGCGTATCGCTTCTTCGTACAAGGCCGGCGCGCTGAGATTAAAGTTCACGCCTTTGAGGTTGCGAAAGCCGTGGCGGGAAAGGCCAAAAGCGGTGTCGGTCATTCTGGCGCTCCGAAAAGAAAACTGCGCCAGCTATAGTGGCTGGCCCGCGCGCCTTCAAATGTATTCTAGCGTTCCGGAACAGAATTTCTGTGTTCTTATAAGGTATTATAAGTATTATTTGTAATAACGTCTTGCTACTACGTTGCTCCATTGGACTTTTTGGCCGTAAGAACTTTCATGCTTTCGGACGAGGAATTGGACCGCTATGCCCGCCACCTGGTGCTGCGGGAAGTGGGTGGCACAGGCCAGGCCCGCATCCGCGCCGCCAAGGTGCTGATGTTGGGCGCAGGGGGCCTTGGCAGTCCCGTGGCGCTGTACCTGGCGGCGGCAGGCATCGGGCGGCTGGGCCTGGTGGATGACGATGCCGTCAGCCTGTCGAACCTGCAGCGCCAGATCCTGTTCCGCACAGCCGATGTCGGACGCGCCAAGGTCGAAGCCGGGGCTGAAGCCCTGAACGCTCTGAACCCGGGTGTCCAAATCGATTGCCATCACATGCGCGTCACGTCTGCGAATGTGATGGAATTGATTGCGCCATACGACATCGTCGCCGACGGCTCAGACAATTTCGCAACCCGCTTCCTGCTCAACGATGCCTGCTTCTTCGCCGGCAAGCCACTGGTGTCGGCGGCGGTGACCGAGTTCGAAGGCCAGCTGGCCACCTACAAGGGCTATGACCCGGCACTCCCCTGCTACCGCTGCCTGTTCCCGGAGCCTCCGCCGCCTGACACGGTGCCCAATTGCTCCGAAACTGGCGTCCTTGGCGCCGCAGCCGGGGTAATGGGATCGCTGCAGGCGCTGGAAGTGTTGAAGGAAGCCGCCAGACTGGGCACGGGTCTGGCTGGGAAAATTCTGATTTACAAGGCACTTAGAACGGAATTCCACACCGCCAGGCTGGCCAAGGACCCCGACTGTGCCCTGTGCGGCAACAGGCCAACAATTACCGGCCTTTGATGTCACGGTTAACCGCGCTTTAAAGCGGACTGCGGCAACATCATTCCATTGGGGCGCCTTCGCGTCCCGGGGACCGGGATGGGACGGGAAATACACTACGAGATCTTCAAACGCGTCGGAGCCAAGGGCGGCTGGACGATGCATGACGTGCACAATGACCGCGATGGCGCGATCAACATTGCGCAAGAATTGATGGCGGCCGATAAGGCCACCGGCGTTAAGGTCGTCAAGGAAACTTACAACGACGACACCGGCGATTTTCTCAACCTCAAGATTTTCGAGGATGGCCACAACCAGATGAAGGTTGCGCCGGCGCAGGAAGATGCGCCGCACGCCATTCCTTGCTTCAAGCCGGAAGACCTTTATTCCTATCACGCGCGCCAGACCATGAGCCGGCTGCTGACCGACCTCTTGTCGCGCGGCAAGGTCACCATTACCGAACTGATCCACCGCGCCGACATGCTGGAAGCCACGGGCACCGTCTATCAGCACACTATCCAGAAGGTTGCGGTGGTGCAGGCCGCCAACACCACCACCCCGGTGCAGCAGATCGTCAAGAGCCTGAACGAGCTCACCACCCAGGCCTTCAACCGCGTCTATCGCGATCAGCGCAAGGGCCTGTTCCCCGATCCGGCGCCGGAGCAATTTGCCGAACTGGCGGCCAAGCTGGCCGGCCAGGGCGATGCCGCCTACATCTTCAACGGCGCGCTGGCGCGGCATCTGAAGGATGCCAAGGGCTGGGACCACAAGGTCTTGATGCTGATCACCATCATGAAAAAACCGCCCGCCGAGGAAGCGCCGCGCAAGCTGCTGCTATCCTCGATCGACGCCGTTCTGGCGGAAATTCTCAACGGTTCGGCGGCGCTGCAGGACCTGATGGGCCCGGCGGAAAATCTGGACCAGGCGCTGAACCAGCTGGTAAACCTGTTCCTGGGCAAACTGCCCGAGGGTAGCAAGGCGGGCCTGGCCGCACTGACGCATCATTTCGCCGCCGATTCTCTGCCCGAAGCGCGCACCGCGGTGGCCAACCGCATCGTGATGGGCGTGGGCAAGTATCTGTCCCACGATGACCTGATCGCCGCCTTTACCTTGCGTTCCAAGCGCCTAGTGGCCAATGAAGCGATGGGCCAGCATATCGCCGAGGCCCCGATCGAGGAAAAAGTCGAGCGCATCATGTTCGTCGAGGACAATATCATCGACACGGAAAACAAGCGCCAGCTGTCGACTTACATCATGCCGGTGCTGAACTCGGCGGCGTTTGAAAACCATTTCCAGAATCCCAAACTGCCACTGGTGCAGCGGTTGCAGCGCCTGGCCCAGTTGCAGGCGCGCGTGCGGCGTTCGGGCTTCATTGAAGTCACGCGCCAGGAAATCGCGGTCTAGATGGCCGCGCTGGCGGTGCATATGGAAGCACGCGGCAAGCTTTTCGAATCCATCGAGGCGCGCAGCACCAATCCGGTGGAGAAGGCCCAGACCCTGCTGAAGCTGGCGACGGGCAACTTGCTTACCGAGGGCCAATTGTCCAACAAGGCGCGGGAATTGATCCTGGGCTATATGTCCAAGCCCGGCTTCCTGACCGGCTATATGGCGGCCCAGAGCAAGGACGGCGCGGCCCCCGATAGCGAAAAGCTGATGGCCGAGCTTATGGAAACCTTGGGCAAGGCGGGCATTACGGCCGATACGGGATTGGAGTCGATCGCCGCTTAGTGAGCGGCGTCCCAGTTATCGGCAGCACGGGCTTCGACAACCAGCGGCACAGAAATCTCCACCGCCGGTAATGCGGCTTTCTCCATCACCGACTTGATCAGCTTGGCGGCCTTGTCCACTTCCTTGTCGGGAGCTTCAAAGATCAGTTCGTCATGCACCTGCAGCAGCATGATGGCCTTGACCTTGGCGTCCACCAGCGCGCCGGGCAGCTGGACCATGGCGCGGCGGATGACATCGGCGGCCGCGCCCTGGATCGGGGCATTGATGGCGGCGCGTTCGGCCCCGCCGCGGAAGCCCGGCACCTTCGAATTGATTTCGCGGATATGGATGCGCCGGCCGAATAAGGTTTCGACATAGCCCGTTTCGCGCGCAAACTTCTTGGTGTGTTCCATGTAATCGCGGATGCCAGGAAAGCGGACGAAGTATTTCTTAATGTAGTCTGATGCTTCGCTCTGGGGAATGCCCAGCTGGTTGGCCAGGCCGAAGCCGGAAATGCCATAGACAATACCGAAATTGATCGCCTTGGCGCGGCGCCGGATTTCGGCAGGCATGTCCTTGACCGGCACGCCAAATATTTCCTACGCTGTCATGGCATGGATGTCCAGGTTTTCGGCAAACGCCTTCTTCAATTCTGGAATGTTGGCGATATGGGCCAACAACCGCAGTTCGATTTGGCTGTAATCGGCGCTAATCAGCTTGTGCCCCTTGGCGGCGACGAAAGCCTGGCGGATGCGACGGCCTTCCTCGGTGCGCACCGGAATGTTCTGCAGATTGGGATCTGTGGAGGCCAGCCGCCCGGTTGACGTGGAGGCCATGGCGTACGAAGTGTGCACCCGCCCCGTCTTGGCGTTGATATAGCCCGGCAAGGCATCGGTGTAGGTACCGCGCAGCTTGGCCAGTCCGCGCCATTCCAGAACTTTCTTGGCGATGGGATGGCCTTGCGCTGCCACATCTTGCAGCACATCGCTGTCGGTGGACCAAGCGCCGGTCTTGGTCTTGCGGCCGCCTTCGATCTTCATGCGGTCGAACAGGATTTCGCCCAGCTGCTTGGGCGAGCCGATATTGAACTCCCCATCCGCCAGCTTGTGGATTTCGCCTTCCAGCTTGACCTGGGTCTTGGCGAAATCGTTGGACAGCTTCCGCAGCATGTCCGGATCGATGGTGATGCCCGCCCGCTCCATATCGGCCAGCACCATCACCAGCGGCCGTTCCAGGGTTTCATAAACACAGCGCTTAGATTTTTCGCGCAGCTGGGGCCGCAACAGCATGTGCAGGCGCAGGGTGACGTCGGCATCCTCGGCCGAATATTTGGTTGCTTCGGCCACCGGAACGCAGTCGAAAGTAATCTTATCCTTGCCCTTGCCGGTCACTTCGCCGAAGGCGATGGGCGTGAGCGACAAATGCAACTGGGACAGCTCGTCCATGCCATGGCCGTGCAAACCGCCTTCCAAAACGTACGAGATCAGCATCGTGTCATCGATGGAATTCAGACGGATGCCGCGCTGCAGGAACATCAGCGCGGCATATTTCAGGTTCTGGCCCACCTTCAGGACGCTGTCGTCTTCCAGCAGAGGCTTCAGGATCTTCAGCACATCGACTTCGACCATCTGGGTGATGGCATCGCCGCCGTCCTGTGCCTGGGACAGGTCCAGCGACAGCCCGTTACCCTTGCGATGGCCGCAGGGGATGTAGCAAGCATCACCCGGCGCCACCGCAAGGCTCACGCCACACAGATTGGCCGTCATGGCGTCGAGCGAGGTAGTTTCGGTATCGACGCAGACGATGCCGGTGGCATGGGCGCGCACCACCCACTTTTCCAGGTCCTTGGCAGTCGTCACCGTGACGTAGGCATCGTGATTGATCTGGGCGCGCAACACAGCATCAACCGCCGGCGCGGCCGGCGCAGGCACATCCGGATGGCGTGGAATGACATTGGCGACGGTCGGCGCGGCCGCAATCGCGTCCAAGTCCTCAACTTGGTAATGCGCCGCCACCCGCTTAGTGATCGAGGTGAATTCCATCGCCTTGAGGAAAGACAGCAGCTCCTTGTAGTCCGGCTCATGCACGGCAAATTCGTCGGGCTGTTCCTTCAGCGGGACTTTCTGGTCCAGGGTCACCAGCTTCAGCGAGATGCGCGCATTCTCGGCATTTTCGACCAATGTCTCGCGGCGCTTGTTCTGTTTGATTTCGCTCGTCCGGCTGAGTAGCGTTTCAATATCGCCATAGATGTTAATCAGTTCGGCGGCCGTCTTGATGCCGATGCCGCGCACACCGGGCACATTGTCGGTGGAATCACCGGCCAGCGCCTGAACCTGCACTACCTTGTCCGGGGTAACGCCGAACTTCTCCAGCACCTCGGCGCTCGCCAGCCGCCGGTTCTTCATAGTGTCCAGCAACTCGATCTTGCCGTCCACCACCAGCTGCATCAGATCCTTGTCGGACGAGATGATGGTGCAGCGAGCGCCGGCCTCGTGCGCCAGCCGCGCATAAGTGGCGATCAGGTCGTCGGCCTCAAATCCGATTTGTTCGATGCAAGGCAGGTCAAAGGCCAGCACGGCCTCGCGGATCAGCGCGAATTGCGGAATGAGATCGTCCGGCGCGGGCGGGCGCTGCGCC
>JAPLPI010000317.1 GCA_026400305.1 Alphaproteobacteria bacterium
GAAGGCGCCGCCCTGCTGCGCGACGAGTACCGTATGAATGCCATGATCGGCGCGTACCCCAAACCCTATGTCGCCCTGATCCATGGCATCTGTATGGGCGGCGGAGCTGGCGTGTCGGTGCATGGCAGCCACCGGCTGGCCGACAATAGCCTGGCTTTCGCCATGCCCGAAACGGCGATCGGGTTCATACCCGATATCGGTAGTAGCTATTTCCTTTCGCGAGCGCCGGGCGGCATCGGCATGTATCTAGGCCTGACCGCTGAACGCATCGGGCTGGGCGATGCGCTGGAAGCAGGGCTTGTCACCCATGCGCTCGATCAGGCGCATTTCGATGCGGTGATCGAAGGATTGTCTACGGGAGAGGCCGTGGACGATGTGATCGCGCACTTCGTTCGTAAAGTCGCGCCCGGCCCGCTGTCGCCGCACCGCCGCCAGATCCAGACCAACTTCTCGGCGTCCTCGGTGGGAGCCATCCTGGAACGGCTGGGCCGCGACAGCAGCGACTTCGCTCGCACCACCGCGCAGGTCATCCGCTCGCGCTCGCCGACCTCGCTGGAAATCGTGTTCCACCAGCTTCGTGCCGCCGCAACACTGGACCTGAAGCAATGCCTCTCAATGGAATTGCGTCTGGCGCTGCGCCTTTTGCCGGGTCATGATTTCCGCGAAGGTGTACGCGCCGCGCTGGTGGACAAGGATCGCGCGCCAAAATGGCAACCTTCGACATTGGCCGTCGTCGGCGATGTCGAAGCGTATTTCGCGCCGCTGGACAGTGGCGATCTCTTTTGAGTTCCGCTGCGGCGATGTTTGAATAAACTTTTTTACGCTTTATTTGCCATAGAAGAACAGACTGACTGTGTCTGCGGAATCGTTGCTGCTCTGAGCGTAAATTTCACGCGCCTTTAAGACATCTCCCCTAGGCTGGCCCCAACAATAGGTGGGCTCCGCAAAAGCGGGGAAAAACAGATGACAGCAATGGCCAAACCGCAATTCGCGGAGGCGCTGAATGGCGCTTCTTCGGTTCGCAAGCATTATCTCGTGACGCTCAATCTTATGGAGCGGCTTCATCGACAGTTGATCGATGTGATCAAGGATAAGCTGGATCGCAGGGACGAACGCGAGATCAACTCGGTCCAGGCACGGCTGCTATTCAATGTCGGCGACCAGGAACTGACAGCCGGCGAACTTCGCACCCGCGGTCATTATCTGGGCTCTAACGTTTCCTACAATCTCAAGAAGTTGGTGGGGGGCGGTTACATCCACCATGAGCGGTCCGAATCCGACCGCCGCTCGGTCTTAGTGCGCCTGAGCCGCAAGGGCGAGGCGGTGCGCGATATGCTGCGCGAATTGTTCGACCGCCACCTGGGCTCGCTGGAAGCGGTGGGCAATGTTGGCGTCTATCATCTGGAAAGCTTGAACACGACCCTGAAGCGCCTCGAACGCTTCTGGATCGACCAAATGAGATTTCGCCTCTAAGGTCGTGCGTTTTTTCGCCCCTGAGTTCTTCGCGCGCGCTCATAGGCTTTAAGCCCGCTCGGCGCGAGGCTCCTCCTCAGGGAAAAAATCCATCGCGCCGTGCGTTGGTCTGTTCCGACTCAGCTAAGCTGTCCCCATGAAGGGACTGGTTACATTCCTGTCACGCCATGTGCGCTTTTACATCGCGCTGGCATGCGGGCTCGCCACCGTCGCGATTTCTCATCTCATGGGCTTCGACGCGCCGCTGCTGGCCGGCGGCGATGTCTTTTATCTCATTTTTCTCATTATTTGCGGTGTGATGATTGCCGGCCAGAAGAAAGCCGACCTCAAGGAGCGCGCCAAAAGCGAAGACGAGGGTATTGCTGTCGTCATTCTGATCACGCTGGCCACCATGGGCTTCTTCTGTGACGCGGTGTTCACCGCCCTCAGCAAGAAGCACGACCTGGAAGTAACGCCGCTGATTCTGGCGGGGATCGGTGCGCCGCTGGGCTGGTTCGTGCTGCACACGGTGATGGCCTTTCACTATGCCGACATCCACTATTTCGAGGATCCTGACTGCGCAGATGACGACAAGGACCTAGAATTTCCTGGCCGGGGCGATCCGGGCATGTGGGATTTTCTTTATTATTCCTTTGTGGTGGGCATGACGGCGCAAGTCTCCGACGTACAGGTGCGCACCACGGTGATGCGTCGCGCTACATTGCTGCACGGGGTGGTGTCGTTCTTCTTCAACACCGTCTTCATCGCTATGGCCGTCAACGTGGGCGTTACGCTCGCTTCCTGAACCAGGGGATGAAGGCGCTGACCTCGCGTTTGTAGGCGGCATAGCCCGGCCTGCGCTCGGCGATCTCGTATTCCATCAAGCTCACGCCGGAAACTTTCAGCAGCAGGGTCGTGATCAGCAGCGGTGACAGCAGCAGCCACCACATGTGGCTTGCGGCATAGCCGATGATGAAAAAGCCCCACCACATTGCCGCTTCGCCAAAATAGTTGGGATGGCGAGACCAGCCCCACAGACCCCGGTCCATCACCTTGCCCTTGTTGGCGGGATCGGACCGGAAGGCCCCTAGCTGGAAATCGGCCAGCGCCTCGAACACCAGGGCGGCGCCGGAGATGCCCACCCCGGCATAGTCCATCCACCCCATGTGCATGCCGCTGTAGAGGACCGCAGCCACCAGGGGGGCGGGGATGAACCATATGAGAATGGCTTGCAACAAGAATACCTGGCTGAAGCTTAGCCACCACCAGTTGGCACCGAACTTGATCCGCATAGCGCCGTAGCGGTGATCCTCGCCATGGTGGCGGGCCCAGATATGGGCGGCCAGGCGCAGTGCCCACAGGTTAACCAGCAGTAGCACCGTGGAGGTCCGCGGACCGCCCGCATGGCCGCTTGCAGCGGCGATATCCACGACCCCCGCTATGCCTGGCCCCCAAAAAATATCGACGATGCTGGCGTCCTTGAGGCGCAGGGACAGCAGCCACAGTAGGGCCGCCGCGGTTAGGGCGAAGACCAGCCCCCAGCTGGAAGGCGACAGGGCAGGCAGGTGGAAAAAGACCGAGGAAAGCGCAGCTTTCATGTGACAAATTGCTTGGAATCAAACACTTGTTTCGCGCTAAAGTGCCGTATGCGGGTGTAGACCTGTCCAAAGGCGTGAGGCATGGCGTTTTCCTACAAGTCCAGTTTCGCGGACGCTACTGCGGCCCTGCGGCGTGAAGGCCGTTACCGGGTTTTCGCAGACATTCTGCGCGAGCGGGGCGCTTTTCCCAAGGCCGGCCTGCACGACCCCAACAGCACTTATACCGACAACAAGGGCAAGCCGATCACCGTCTG
>JAPLPI010000202.1 GCA_026400305.1 Alphaproteobacteria bacterium
ATCGTCGCGGTCCTCCGGTGTGCGGGCCATGACAGTGGGGCAATAAAAAAGGCGGCCAGTGGCCGCCTTTTTTTTCGGGTCTAGCGCCCCACCAAATTAATTCAGCTTTTCGCCCACGCCCTTGATGCTGTCGGCGATCAGGCTCGACGCGCGCGTGTCGTCCAGGCGGGCGGCGATCAGCTTCTGGGCGGCGCTCACGGCGCTGTCGGCGGCCAGGGCGCGGATTTCGTTCAGGGCCGTGGCTTCGGCCTGGGCGATCTTGTCCTGGGCGGCGGCCGCGCGGCGGGCGATCTGGGCTTCCAGCGCGATGCGGGAATCCTTCTGGAACTGCTCGGCTTCGGCGGTGGCGGCCGCGACGATGCTGCGGGCTTCCGCTTCGGCGCCGGCAGCGCGCTTCTGGTAATCGGCCAGCAGGGCGGCAGCCTCGGTGCGCAGGCGCCGGGCTTCGTCCAGTTCGGCGGCGATCACCGCGGCGCGCTGGTCCAGCATCTTGGCGACCATGCCCGGCACGCCCTTCCAGACGAGCAGGGCAATGACCAACACAAAGCCGACGGCAACCCAGAACTCCGGTTCGTGGAGCATTTCCATCTTAGTTCCCCAACGCCGCGGTGGCGTCTTCGGCCGAGACCTTGTCACCGGTCAGCCGTTCGACGATGGCGATGGCGGCATCGCGCGCCGCCGTCTTCACATGGCCCTTGGCGGTTTCCCGCGTCTGGGCGATACGCGCTTCGGCGGCAGCCATGGCGTCGGCGGCCTTGCTGTCGGCTTCGGCCTTGGCCTTGGCGATTTCCGTGTTCAGCTTCTGGCGGGTTTCCTCGGCCAGGGCGTTGCCACGACTGCGAGCGCCGGCCAGCGCCGTTTCATAACCGGCCTGGGCCGCTTCGGCTTCGGCGCGCGCCTTGCTCGCCTCGGCAATGGCGCCGTTGATGGTGCCCCTGCGGTTGGTGATGGCTGCGTTGATCTTGGGACCCGCCAGCCGCCACATCACCGTAAACAGAAACGCGAACGTCACCACCAGCCAGAAGAACTGGGTGGGGAACGTCGTCGTGTCGAACGGCGGAAAGCCACCCTCTTTCTTGGGGGCTTCCGTCGTCTCGGTGGTGGCGGCGTGTTCCTGCACGGCTTAGCCGAACAGGATGATCAGGGCGACGACCAGGCCGAACAGGCCGGTCGCTTCGCAGAGCGCGAAGCCCAGCAGCAGGTTGGTGGTCTGGGTCGCGGCGGCGCCCGGATTGCGCAGCGCGCCCGACAGGTAGCTGCCAAACACGTTGCCGATGCCGATTCCGGCGCCGACCAGGGCGATACAGGCAATGCCCGCACCAATCATTTTTGCAGCTGCAACTTCCATTTTTTCAGGTCCTTTTTGAGAGTTAGTGATGATCGTGGAGATGAAGGGCTTCGTTGAGATAGATGCAGGTCAGGATCGCGAAGACATAGGCCTGCAGGAACGCCACCAGGAATTCCAGGAGCAGGATGCCGACGATCAGGAGCAGCGGCGCGACCGACAGCGGCGCCAGCAGGCCGCCCGCGGCGCCCAGCGACACGACGAACCCGGCGAACACCGCCAGCAGGGTATGGCCGGCCAGCATGTTGGCGAACAGACGAACCGACAGGCTGATGGGACGCGAGCAGAAGGAGATCAGTTCGATCACCACCAGAAGCGGCAGGATGTAGATCGGCGCCTTCGGGACAAACAGCATGAAGAAGCGAAGGCCATGCTTGGCAAAGCCCGTGATGATCACGATCAGCATCACAAGGCACGCCAGCGCCAGGGTGACGGCGATCTGGCTGGTGACGGTGAAGCTGCCGGGGATCATGCCGAAGAAGTTCGAGCACAGCACGAACATGAACAGGGTGAAGACGAAGGGGAAGAACTTCAGTCCGTCCTCGCCGGTCGCCGTATGGATCATGTTGGCGACGAATTCGTAGGAAATCTCGGCCATCGACTGACCGCGCGTCGGCACCAGCCGTCCCGGCTTGACCGCCAGGGTCAGGAACAGCGACGAAGCGACGACCACGATGATCATCAGCAGCGCCTGGTTGGTGAAATAAATCGGATGGCCCGCAATGGCGAACAGCGGCTCTGCAATGAGCGGCTTGATGGTGAACTGCTCCATCGGGTTAAGCGCCACGGATACCTACTCCTTGCCGTCTTCAGTTTCCGAAGACCGCGCGCTGGCGATCTCGGCGTTGATCTCTTTTGCCGCGCGCATCACGTTGCGGATGCCCGCCGCGATGCCCAGCATGAAAAACACAATCAGGAAGACCGGGCGGGTGTGAAAACCGAAATGGCCAAACAGCCAGTCGATCCCCCATCCGAGGCCCCCTCCCACCACCAGCGACGCCACCAGTTCGGTGGTGAAGCGGAAGGCGATCCCCGACTGGCTTGGCGGCTGGCGCTTGGTGCCGGCTGCCTGCCTGGTCTGGAGTTCGGCGAGCTTCTTGCCCAGATCGTTCAGCCGCTGCGGGTCCGGAGCCGTCAAAACCGTCTCCCAAAGTCCGAAAAGCCGTACAAAACCGGGCCTTCGGCGCGTCGAAGGCGGGGGGACCATATGGTCGCCCCCTTGGGGTGTCAAGAATGTCAGACGCATTCAAATACCTGACATAAAAGGGAAATTCGCAGGCGCGGCAAAACGCCAAGCCAGCTTAGGCCCTTAGAGCCAGAATCACTCGGCCGCGATCTTTTCCGCTTCGGCCAGGGACACCGAGACCAGCTGGCTGACGCCGCGCTCGGCCATGGTGACGCCGAACAGGCGGTCCATCCGGCTCATGGTCAGGGCATGGTGGGTGATGACCAGGAAGCGGGTGCCCGACATCTCGGTCATCTGGGTCAGCATCTTGCAGAAACGCTCCACGTTCGCGTCGTCCAGCGGCGCGTCCACTTCGTCCAGTACGCAGACCGGGGCGGGGTTCACCAGGAACACCGCGAAGATCAGCGCCATGGCGGTCAGGGCCTGTTCGCCGCCCGACAACAGGGCCAGCGACTGAAGCCGCTTGCCCGGCGGGCGGGCGAAGATTTCCAGCCCCGCTTCCAGCGGGTCTTCGGATTCGGTGAAGGTGAG
>JAPLPI010000131.1 GCA_026400305.1 Alphaproteobacteria bacterium
TGCTGGTGCTGGTCCTGACGCGCGACTTTGCCATCGCCGCGGGGTGGCTGATGATCAAGCTGCTGGGTCTGCCTGTCAGGACCCAACCGCTGTTCCTGGGTAGGCTCTCCACCGTGTTCCAGATTCTCTATATCCTGGCCGCGCTGATCCTGCTGGCCTTCGACTTTGATGCGCCGCGCCTGATGCAGGCGGCCGCCTGGATTTGCGTGGGCTTCACTATCCTGTCGGCCATCGCCTATGCCGGCGTCTTTCTGGGCGCCTTGCGTTTGGGCAGGCACGTGGCCCCGTGAGGATATCGTGACCCAATTGGTTCTTCCGCTCGAGGTGCGCAGCGCCCAGGGCCGCGCCGATTTCATCGTCGCGCCCGGCAACAGCCGCGCGGTCGCCTTCATCGATTCTTTTCCGAACTGGCCGGCGCCAGCGGCGGCGCTGCATGGGCCGGCGGCCAGCGGAAAATCCCATCTCGCCGCGGTGTGGGCACAGAAGTCCGGTGCGGCGGTGATCGATGCCGCTGAGTTAAAGAGCGGAATTCCCGATGGTCCGCTGGTGGTGGAGAATGTGGGGGCAGGGGCGGCGGAACCCCCGATGTTCGCGCTGCTGGAGCGGGGTGCGCCTTTGCTGCTGACGTCGCTGGCGCCGCCGTCCGACTGGCCCTTCAGTTTGCCCGATCTGTTCTCTCGCACGCGTGCGCTTCTGGCGTTCGCCCTGTGGGCGCCCGACGATGCCTTGCTGATGGGGTTGGCGGTTAAGCTGTTTGCCGATCGCCAGTTGGCTGTCCCGGAAGCCGTGGTGGCCCACATGATCCGCAGCCTGGAGCGGTCGCCCGGCGCCATCCGCGATTTCGTGGCCCGGGCGGACGCTGCTGCACTGGAAACCAAACGCCCGGTAAATTTGAGCCTTATCAAAGGCTTGCTTGTTGGAGCACCGCCGCCCCGCCTGTTCTGACCGTTCTTATGTCATGACAATTTCACGGTTGTGGCGCTACGTTGGGGTATGTCCACCCCCAGCCCGACCCAGCCCCTCGCCGTGGCTAACGAGGATGACGCCGGCGTTTCCGCCGTCTCCACCGAAGTCTCGGTCTTCCTGGCGCACCAGGGCGAGAACCATTCCTTCGACCCGGTCTCGCCACGCCGTTTCGTCAATCGCGAGCTGAGCTGGCTGGCCTTCAATCGCCGGGTGATCGAAGAGGCGTTGAACCGCCGCTATCCATTGTTCGAGCGGGTGAGATTTCTTTCCATCTCCGCGTCCAACCTGGATGAGTTCTACATGGTCCGCGTCGCCGGCCTGATGGGCATGGTGCGCGCCGGTGTTGCCCCCCACAGCGCCGACGGCCTGACCCCGGCCGAACAATTGGCCGAAGTGAACAGCGCCGCCCGCGCCCTGATCACCGACCAGCAGAATATCTGGTCGCAGCTGCACGTCGAACTGCGCAAGGAAGGCATCAGCGTCATTACGGGCGAAGAGCTGGTCCCGCGTGCCCGCGAATATCTCGACAAGCAGTTCGCCGAGCAGATCTTCCCGGTGCTGACGCCGCTGGCGATCGATCCGGCGCATCCCTTTCCCTTCATTCCCAACCTGGGCTTCACCATCGCGGTGCAGCTGACCAACAAGCATGGCAAGAGCTTCTCGGCTCTGATCCCTGTGCCGCCGCAGCTCAAGCGCTTTATCCGCCTGCCGGACAGCGAAGTTTTGGCCTCGCCCAGGGATGTGCGCTTCATTCCGCTGGAGCATGTGATCGCGCAATATTTCGACCGGCTGTTCCCCGGTCACGACGTCACCGGCTGGGGTATGTTCCGCCTGCTGCGCGACAGCGATGTGGAGGTCGAGGAAGAAGCCGAAGACCTGGTGCTGCTGTTCGAGACACTGCTCAAGCGCCGCCGCCGCGGCAGCGTGATCCACATGAAATGCAGCGCCTCGATGCCCGAGCCGCTGCGCCAGTTTATTGCCGAACATCTGAACCTGGACAATTCGGAAATCGTGTTTGTTGAAAATTTGATGGGCCTGTCGGATCTGTCAAAGCTGATCCTGCCGGAGCGGGCCGAACTGCTGTTCAAGCCCTATATCGCACGATTCCCCGAACGCATCCGCGACCATAATGGCGACTGTTTCGCCGCCATCCGCGAAAAGGAC
>JAPLPI010000029.1 GCA_026400305.1 Alphaproteobacteria bacterium
CGAATTCGGCGATCACAATTTCTATTTGCCCCTGACCGATGGCCGCCTGGTGCTGGAAAGGCGCGCGAGCGGATATGTCGCGCATAACGGTCCGCTCACCCTGAACGGTACGCCGGAAAGGGATGGCCTGAAGCTGGACTGCGAGCAGGGTGGAAAATCCTGTGGCGGCTTTGCACTGAAATTGTCGGGCGGCCAGCTTTCCGGCAGTGGCACCCTGTCGGGCATTCCGGTCACCTTCACCGGAAAACGTCCGGCGGAGCGGCCCGCTGCTGCCACGGCGCATGATTACGATCCCAAGGGCTTTCACAATTTCTATTCTCCGGCGATCGCTCCCGTGATGCACATTTTTCCCGGCGATAGCGTCAAAACCCGCACCCTGGACAGCCGAGGTCAAGATTTCGACGGCAAGCCGCGCGCGCCGCGCGGCAATCCGCTGACCGGGCCCTTCTATGTCGAAGGTGCCATGCCAGGCGACACGCTAGTGGTGCATCTGGACAAGGTACGCACCAACCGCGACAGCGCCTACCAGACTAACCTGATCGCCTCGACGGCGCTGGAAAGCGGTTACCTGCGGGAACTAGCCAAGCATGACGCCGGCTTCACCAGCTGGAAGATTGATGCGGCTGCCGGAACTGCCACTATTGTCAACCCGTCGGGCAAGATGGGCGCCTAC
This sequence comes from Alphaproteobacteria bacterium, assembly GCA_026400305.1. Lineage (GTDB taxonomy): Bacteria > Pseudomonadota > Alphaproteobacteria > Micropepsales > Micropepsaceae > Rhizomicrobium. The sequence continues at coordinate 674 of JAPLPI010000029.1, forward strand.
ACCATCAAGCTGTCGCCCATGCTGGGCTGCGTCGGCGTGGCGCCGCCACGCGACGAAGTGCTGGGCAGCGGCCATCTGGGCCCGTTCGGCGGCAACATGGATTCGCCGCAGGTGCGCGAAGGCGCGACTTTGTACATCCCGGTGTTCCAGCCCGGCGCGCTGCTCTATTTTGGCGACGGCCATGCCCAGCAGGGCGAAGGTGAACTGCCGGGCCAGGGCCTGGAAACCTCGCTGGACGTTCAGCTGACGGTGAACCTGGTGCAGAATAAGGCGCTGGCCCAGCCCCGCCTGGAAAGCGCCGATTATGTGATGATCATGGGCAATGGCGTGACGGTCGATGCCGCCATGAAAAGCGCCACCACCGAAATGAGTCGCTGGCTGGCCGATGCCTATGGCCTGACGCCGCAGGACATTGCAGCTTTCTTGGGCACCGCGATGGAATATGATATCGCCGAAGTGGTGGATTCCGAGTACGGCGTGACCGCCAAGGTGCGTAAGGACGCCCTGGCGCAGATCAGTAAATAGGGTTCAGCGCCCCTGGTGGCGGAAGATCCGGCCCTTGGACATTTGCTGGGGCTTGAGACCGCCCTGAACGCCCTTTGACAGGAATTGCTGGTGCGGCGGCACCGGCTTGGGCGCAACAGCCGGTTTCTTGGCCGTAGCGGCCTCTACGGGCTTGGCCGGTTCTTCGGCCGGCTTGGCGGCACGCTTGGCAGGTTTCTTGGCCATGATTGATCCTTTTTCTACGACTTGGCGTTGGCGACTTTCTTGTCGCCATTCTGCACCTGGTTTTGCGGCTTGGCCGGCTGTGCTGCCGGCTGTGTTGCGGCAGGCTTCTTGGGCTTCTTCGGCTGGAAGCCGCCCTCGGGATGCTTCTTGTATTCCTGCATCCACTCCGGATAGCCATCTTCGTCCTCGCCCGCATAATGCTGGCGATAGAGTGTGGACATAAAGAAGTCGGCGCTGGACAAGCCGTTCATCAGGCCTTCGGTGATGCCGACGCCAAACTCGGTGGTGCCCGGCGGCACCAGTTGGGGCACGCGGGTCTCTGCGCCCTTGATGGTGTTGGCCTTGATCGCCAGGAAGGCCAGCATGCGCTTTTCGTCCAGCGGCAGCTTGGGCACTTCCATGGCCAGGTTTTCGGGATCGACCACATAGGCCGACGCCGCCCTGATCCGGTAGACCGACGAGATGCCGTCATGCTTGCCGGTCTTGGAGTTCAGTATGCCATCGGCATTGCGGCGCAAGGCATAATAGAGCGCTACATGATCCTCATGCTCGCGGATGCCTTGCTGGGCGCCGTCCTGGGCGAACGTGTTCTCGGTATAGAGCTCGCGCCAGTCACGATAGCCCGCAATCAACCCGGTCGCGGTGAGGCCATCGGTCGACATGTTCATGCGGATCTTGCCCTTGGAGAAGTTGGCGTCGCCGGTCTGGTCATAGAACCAGGCGATGCGCGGGGAATGCAGGTTTTCAACCTGTTCGGTCTCGACCACACCGTTTTTGATCTTCGCCTTCAGCTTTGTGTACTGAGCGGTTTGCAGGATGCGATAGGAATAATCCACCGCGATGCCGCCGCGCGCATCCTTCACCAGCTTGTCGGGCGAATAGCCTATCTCAAGCGTGACATTGTTGTCGTTCATTGGATCCTTGTTGCCCGATACGCGGATCACCATGGTGTAGAGGCCGTCCTGCATCTTGTCGTTGGCGCGCAGGTCCAGGGTGGCGTTACCATTGCCGCGCCACGGCGCATCGCAGCCCCAGGCGCGATAGAGATTATTATCGATGCCCTTCTCGCCGTCGGGGCTGACAAAATCGGCAGACTTGATCTTGCCGTCCAGATCGAACCCGTCGCCGATGCGGCTGGTGACCTGCGGCTGGCCCGGATCTTCCGCCGCCCAGGGATTTACATAGGTTTCGATGCCGCGCTTGTAGCCGCGATAGGCGACGGCACGGTTCCAGATATGGAAGCGCGTCAGAACCGGAGCGCGCACATCGTCCAGACCCGGCGGCTTGGCGATCCAGTTGATCTCCTGCTGGCTGCGGAATTTCTGCCGCTGCACCGCGACCTTGGTGTTCACGTCATTGGCGAAATGGGTG
>JAPLPI010000043.1 GCA_026400305.1 Alphaproteobacteria bacterium
GCCGCGAGCGTAGCGAGTGGTGGCCCCGGTCTGAGTCGAACAGACACGTCCCTTTCGGAACAACGGATTTTAAGTCCGGTGCGTCTACCAGTTCCGCCACGGGGCCAAGACGTGAAGAACTATCGTAATCGCAGTTGAAGGGCGATCACGGCGGCGGTGCGTCCGTGGGAATGGGAATCTGCGCTCATGGCGCCAGATTAGGCCGCGGGCGCGGTCCCTTCAATGTCGTGTCAGCTAAGCGGTAACCAGCGCCTTAGGCGCGCCATCCAGATCGCTCGCATCCATCACGGCAGCGATATCGACCCGGTGCAATGCTCGGTCGCCACGAACGCGCCGTCTTTGATGTATTTGATGAGAAACGCCATGCTCTAAAAACCACGCCCCCCCCCCGAGTTCCGCACTTCGTTTAAACATTTGCGTTCTGGCCGTACAAAATGCGCGGCCGATAATTATTCAAAACACTGATATCATTGAGAAAAATATCTGACACTAAACCTGTAGTTGCAGACGTTTGACATGCTAAAGTCGCTGCATATAGTGCGCGCCTTTCCGGCACCTAAGCCGTACCAAAATTCGAAAAGCAGGACTGATGAGCAAGCGCCAAAATTCCAAGTACAAGCTCGATCGCCGCATGGGCGAGAATATCTGGGGCCGCCCCAAGAGCCCGGTCAACAAGCGCTCCTATGGTCCGGGCCAGCACGGGCAGCGCCGCGCCAAGAAGCTGTCGGACTATGGCACCCAGCTGCAGGCCAAGCAGAAGCTAAAGGGCTATTACGGCAACATCACCGAGCGCCAGTTCCGCAAGTATTACACCGACGCAGCGCGCCGCCCCGGCGATACCGGCGAGAACATGATCGGCCTGCTGGAAACCCGCCTGGACACCGTTGTCTATCGCGCCAAGTTCGTGCCGACCCCGTTCGCCGCCCGCCAGCTGGTTAGCCACGGCCACGTCAAGGTCAATGGCCGCCGCGTCACCATCGCCTCGTATCATGTGACCGAAAAGGACACGATCGAGCTGGGTCCCAAGGCCCGCGAAATGGCGCTGGTTCTGGAAGCCTCCAAGAGCGCCGAGCGCGATACGCCAGACTTCTTGGATGTCAGCGAAGCCAAGTCGGTGAAGCTGCTGCGCACCCCCAAGCTGGCGGACGTTCCCTACGCCGTGCAGATGGAACCGCATCTCATCGTGGAATTCTATTCGCGTTAATTCGGCCTAAACGGGCATTGCGACCACACCTCCGGCCCAGACATGGTCCGGAGGTGTGGTTGTATCTGGGCTGCTTTGGTGCGGAATGGAATATTGGGGCCCTCGTCGCGTTAGCTGTCGCACGCCCAAAAGGAGCCGCGCCATGAATTTTTATGCCCGCAATCAGTCCGTGACACTGATGGCTGCTGTAAGCGGCATTGCGCTGTCGGTCTGTCTCAGCCCCGCCTTCGCGCAGACCTATGCCTCGCCGGAACGCAACCGGGTTAATGCCGATGGCTTGCCCACCATCCATTCCACCGCGGCGGAAAAAGCCGATACCGCCCGCATCAATCGCTAGGTCGGCGCCGGCAATCGCGTCGTGGATGATCGCGTCAGTGGCGAGAATGCCCGCTACAACGATCTGCGGAACCGTTCTGCCGCCGAACGCAACGCCTATCACTGCGGGGCCTGGAACCGTGATGGCCGCTGGAGCGTCATGGACCGCGACACTAATCTGATCGGTGGCCGGGTGCAGCTGATGAATGGCCGCAGCGTCGGCACCGACACTGACACCAGCTGCGGCCGGGGCGGTAGCGTTACGGCCCTGCTGGTCCGCCTGGACAACAATCGTACCGTTTGGATCGACGCATCGGATGTGCGCTACACCCGAGTCGACCGGGTGATCATGACCAACCAAGATCGCGGCGACCTGCGCCTCTGATCGACTTCAGTCCGCCCAGAAACGACAAGGGCCTTTCTTAAGAAAGGCCTTTTCGTTTTGCGGGGGGCCGGTAAACCGGCGGATCAGGCGGTTTCGAGCGTTACGCCATGCTCTTCCAGGAAGGGCGCCAACTCTTCCTGCTCGAACATTTCCTTGATGATGTCGCAGCCGCCCACGAACTCGCCCTTCACATACAGCTGGGGGACGGTAGGCCAGTTGGAATAGGTCTTGATGCCTTCACGGATTTCGGGGTCTTCCAGCACGTTCACGGCTTTGAACTTGACGCCGAGGTGGGACAGGATCTGCACGGTCACGGCCGAGAAGCCGCACTGCGGAAAGCCGGGGGTGCCCTTCATGAACAGCAGCACATCGTTGCTCTTCACTTCGTCGGCAATACGGGCCTGGACATCAGACATTTGGGAACTCTCGCTGAAACTCGTCTAAGATCTAATCACGGTGTGGCAATGGGTCAAGGCGGCCTGGAAACCTCCGTTTTTCAGGGTTTTGATGCAACTGCCGGCCGCTTTAACCACCGCCATCGCGGCCCTGCTGGAAGGGGTGCCGCGCGCCGACATGATCGCGGCCGCGCTGCAGCAATCGGCCGGGTACCGTAAGGGCGCCACCTCGGGGGCCATTGTCACGCCGGCCCAGGCGGCCGCCTATGCCATCGCGCGCATGCCTGCCACCTATGCGGCATGTGCCGCAGTGTTTGCGCGCCTAGCAGACGTGATGCCGGACTTTGCGCCCACCAGCCTGCTGGATGTGGGCGCCGGTACGGGCGCGGCGAGTTGGGCGGCGGTGACGCAATGGCCGGATTTCACCTCCGTCACCATGCTGGATCACAATCCCGCGCTGCGCAGCCTGGCGCGCAAGCTGGCGGATACCGGGTCGTTGGCGGGCGCGGACATTCTTTCCGGCGATCTTGGCGCGGACAAGCCGCAGACGGACCTGATGGTCGCCAGCTATGTGCTGGCCGAATTGCCTCAGACTTCGGCGGCGGCAACGGCGCGGCATTTGTGGGCTTCGGGCGCGCAGGTGCTGGCGCTAATCGAACCGGGCACGCCGGATGGCTTTGCCCGGATCCGTGCCGCGCGTGCGGCGCTGATCGAAGACGGCGCATATGTCGCCGCGCCCTGCACGCATGATAATGCATGTCCGATGGCCGGAGACGATTGGTGCCACTTCAGTCAAAGATTACCGCGTAGCCGCGACCATATGCTGCTCAAAGGCGCCAACGTGCCGTTCGAGGATGAGCGCTACAGTTATGTCGTGGTAACGCGGCATAAGATAAGCGACGGCGCGCGCATTTTGGCGCCGCCGTTGGAAACCAAGCTTGGCCTGACTTTCAAGCTGTGCGATGCAAGCGGCTTGCGGACGCAGTTCGTGGCGTCACGCGACAAGGACGAATATCGCCGTGTGCGAAAACGAAGATGGGGAGATCTCTTCTAATGGCCGCTCTGGCTTTCGCCGACGCTCCGCCCTAGTCCTTGGCCACGGTAGTCAGTTGCAGGGCATGCAGCACGCCGCCCATGTTGCCCTTGAGCGCCGCATAGACCATCTGGTGCTGGGCGACGCGGGGCTTGCCCTTGAAGGCGCTGGATTTGACCACGGCGGCCCAGTGATTGTCGTCACCGGCTAGGTCCTTTATCTCGATGTCCGCGTCGGGAAACGCGTCCTTGATGAACTTCTCGATTTCGCTGCCCTTCATGCCCATGACATCAATCCTTAGTCCGTCACCGGGATTTCTTCGCCCGACATGAAATTTGGGAACCAGTCTTCAAAGCCGACTTTCAGCTCGGCGATGGCCGCGCTGTCCTTATCGTCGAGCGTGATCTTGTCCCCGCCGGTCTTGCCCAGTTCCGCTACGGTGATGGCCGCGGCGATGGCTTCGGACACGATCTTCTCGGCCTCGGCAAAGGGTGCGGCGATGACATAGCGCGCTTGGTCCTCGCCGAACCAGAACGGAATGGCGTCGGGCAACCCGGCAATGCCGACGGATGCGCCGATGCCACGCGGCATCGCCATTTCGGCAATCGCAACCAGCAAGCCGCCGTCGGACACGTCATGCACGGTATCGACGCGGCCTGCTTCGATCAGTCCGCGCACAAAATCGCCGTGCTTCTTTTCGATGGCCAGTTCAACCTTCGGGCTGGCGCCTTCTTCACGGCCTTCGATCTCGCGCAGATAGATTGACTGGCCCAGATGGCCCCTGGTCTCGCCGATCAGGATGATCACGTCGTTGCTGCGCTTGAACGCCACCGTCGCCATTTTGGTGACGTCCTTCATCAGGCCGACGGCGCCAATGGCGGGGGTGGGCAAGATGCCTTCGCCATTGGTTTCGTTGTAGAGTGAGCAATTGCCGCCGATGACGGGGAAGTCCAGCGCCCGGCAGGCGGCGCCGATGCCGTCGATGCCGGCCACGATTTCCCACATGATCTCGGGCTTTTGTGGATTGCCGTAATTCAGATTGTCCGTGACGGCCAGCGGCAGCGCGCCCACCGCTGTCAGGTTGCGCCAGGCTTCCGCCACGGCCTGCTTGCCGCCTTCAAAGGGATCGGGCCTGCAATAGCGCGGCGTCACGTCTGTGGTGATGGCCAGCGCCTTGTTAGTGCCATGGATGCGCACGACCGCGGCGTCCCCGCCCGGCACCTGCACCGTGTCGGACATCACGGTGTGGTCATACTGTTCCCACACCCAGCGGCGCGAGGCCATGTCGGGCGAAGCGAGAATAGTTTTCAGCGACGCCAGCACTGGCTTGGACTTGTCGTAAGCCGGTTCGCCTGCCATCGGCTTGCGCTCGGCATAGGGACGCTCATAGATCGGGGCCGCATCGGACAAGGCGGTGATGGGCATGTCGGCTTCGACCTTGCCCTTGTGCTTGACGACAAGACGGCTGGTGTCGGTGGTGATGCCGATGACGGCGAAGTCCAGCTCCCACTTCTTGAAGATGGCTTCGGCCTGGGCTTCGCGGCCGGGCTTCAGCACCGCCAGCATGCGCTCCTGGCTTTCCGACAGCATCATCTCATAGGCGGTCATGTTGGTTTCGCGCTGGGGCACCTTGTCGAGATCCAGCTCGATGCCCGAGCCACCCTTGTCGCCCATTTCGGCGGACGAAGAAGTGAGGCCCGCCGCGCCCATGTCCTGGATGGCGATGATCGCGTCGGTAGCCATCAGTTCCAGGCAGGCTTCCAGCAGCAGCTTTTCGGTGAAGGGATCGCCGACCTGCACGGTGGGGCGCTTTTCTTCCGACGCGTCGTCAAACTCGGCCGACGCCATGGTGGCGCCGTGGATGCCGTCGCGGCCCGTCTTGGAGCCGACATAGACCACCGGATTTCCGGCGCCCTTGGCGGCCGACAGGAAAATCTTGTCCTGGCGGGCCAGGCCCACGCACATGGCATTGACCAGGATGTTGCCGTTGTAGCTGGGATGGAAATTGACCTCGCCGCCCACGGTCGGCACGCCCATGCAGTTGCCATAGCCGCCGATACCCGACACCACGCCTGACACCAGGTGGCGGGTCTTGGGGTGCGACGGCTCGCCGAACCGCAGCGCGTTCATCATGGCGATGGGGCGCGCGCCCATGGTGAAGACGTCGCGCATGATGCCGCCCACGCCGGTGGCCGCACCCTGATAGGGCTCGATGAAGGATGGGTGGTTGTGGCTTTCCATCTTGAAGATGGCGGCATCGCCATCGCCGATGTCAATCACGCCGGCATTCTCGCCGGGACCCTGGATCACCCAGGGCGCCTTGGTGGGCAGCTTCTTCAGATGGGCGCGGGTGGACTTGTAGGAGCAATGCTCCGACCACATCACGCTGAAGATGCCCAGCTCGACGAAAGACGGTTCGCGCCCCATCAGGTCGAGAATCTTCTGATATTCGGCATCCGAAAGCCCGTGCTCGCGGACCATCTCAGGCGTGATCTTGGTCATGCTCGTCTCAAGAAAGGGCTTCGATCAGGCTTTGGAAAAGCCCACGGCCGTCGGTGCCGCCCAACGCATTGTCCACCACCCGCTCGGGATGGGGCATCAGGCCCAGCACATTGCGTTTTTCGCTCAGGATGCCGGCGATATTGCGCGCCGAGCCGTTGGGGTTCTCGCCCTTGGCATAACGGAAGGCGACGCGGTTCTCGCCTTCCAGGCGGTCCAGCGTGTCTTCATCGGCGAAATAGCTGCCTTCACCATGGGCCACCGGGAAGGTGACGCGCTGGCCATTCTCATATTTGCGGGTAAAGCCGGACTGGGTTTCCTGGACCTCCAGGCCCACCGGCTTGCAGACGAATTTCAGCGCCGCATTGCGCATCAGGGCACCCGGCAGCATGTGGCTTTCGGTCAGCACCTGAAAGCCGTTGCAGACGCCCAGCACCATGCCGCCCTTGTCGGCATGCGCCTTGACCGAGCGCATCACCACCGACTGGCTGGCCATGGCGCCGCAGCGCAGATAATCGCCATAGGAAAAACCGCCCGGCAGCACCACCAGGTCCACGTCGGGAAGCTCGCTGTCCTGGTGCCAGACCATGGCGGGCGTCTTGCCCGTCATCTGCTCCAGCGCCACCTTGGCGTCGCGGTCGCAGTTGGAAGCGGGAAAAACGATGACCGCGGATTTCATTGCTTGATTTCGATCTCGTATTTTTCGATCACGGTATTGGCGAGCAGCTTCTCGCACATCGCCTTGAGGTCGGTCCTGGCCGCCTCGGCATCGCTACCGGACAGTTCCAGATCGATCACCTTGCCTTGGCGCACTTCGCCGACAGAACCAAAGCCCAGACCGTTCAGGGCATGGCCGATGGCCTTGCCCTGGGGGTCCAGGACGCCATTCTTGAGAGTAATAAAAACGCGGGCTTTCACGGCAGAACTCACTGTACGAGCACGGGACCTTTGTTCTCGCCTTGCACCGATTCGGGCATGATTCCCAAGCGCTTTGCTACTTCGCTGTAAGCCTCAATCACACCGCCCATGTCGCGGCGGAAACGGTCCTTGTCCATCTTCTCGTTGGTGGTGACGTCCCACAGCCGGCAATTGTCCGGGCTGATCTCGTCGGCCAGCACGATGCGCATATAGTCGTTTTCCCACAACCGGCCGAACTCCAGCTTGAAGTCCACCAGCTTGATGCCGGCGCCCAGGAACAGGCCCGACAGGAAGTCGTTGACCCGGATGGTCAGGTTGACCATGTCGTCCAGGTCCTGCGGCGATGCCCAGCCAAAGGCGGTGATGTGTTCTTCGCTGACCCACGGATCGTTCAGCCCGTCATTCTTGTAGTAATATTCGATGATGGAGCGGGGCAGGGCGGTGCCTTCCTCGATCCCCAGCCGCTTGGACATGGAGCCGGCGGCGACATTGCGCACCACCACTTCCAGCGGAATGATTTCAACTTCCTTGATCAGCTGCTCGCGCATGTTCAGGCGGCGCACAAAATGGGTCGGCACGCCGATTCCGGCCAGCTGGGTCATCAGATATTCGCTGATGCGGTTGTTGAGGACGCCCTTGCCCTCGATCGTATCCTTCTTGGCGCCATTGCCGGCGGTCGCGTCGTCCTTGAAATACTGGATGACGGTGCCCGGCTCGGTGCCTTCGTAAAGGATCTTGGCTTTGCCTTCGTAAATGACGCGGCGGCGCTTCATGGCAGTGGTCCTTAGGTCAAAAAGGGCGGCTCCGCCCGCGGCCCCGTGGGATTGAAACTTACCGGATTGGCTGCGGCTGCGGCAATGTTTTGACGCCGCATACCCACATCCTGCGAGGAACATGGCGCAATCTTGACATGATCGCGTGGCACTATTGGAAATATCGAGGAATTACAGGGAGTTGGGAATGACAAACGGCATGGACGAGCGCGGCAAGGCCTTTGAATCCAAATGACCCATGACGCGGAACTGCGCTTCAAGGTGGAAGCCCGGCGCAACCGCCTGCTGGGTGCCTGGGCAGCCGAGAAAAAGGGCCTGTCGGGCGAGGCCGCCGAAACCTTCATCGTTGCGGTGATCGCATCCGATTTCCAGGAAGCGGGCGACGAGGATGTCTTCCGCAAGCTCCG
>JAPLPI010000227.1 GCA_026400305.1 Alphaproteobacteria bacterium
GCCACCCTGGTGCGCCATGCCGGCGAAGGCCTGCGAAAACTGGGCATCGCCCCGTCGGGCACGCAGATCCAGCCGGTGATCGTAGGCGAAGACAACCGCGCCGTGGCGCTGGCGGAGGCGTTGCAGGCAAAGGGCCACGACATCCGCGCCATCCGCCCGCCGACGGTGCCCGAAGGCACCGCCCGGCTGCGTATCGCGCTGACCTTGCATGTGACGCCGGATGATGTGGACCGGATGCTGGCCGATCTCGCCGCGGAGATGGCGCGCCCATGAGGTATGTTGTCAGCGGCACCGATACCAATATAGGCAAGACCGTGTTCTGTGCCGGCCTGTGCGGCTTGCTCGGCGCGCGTTACTGGAAACCGGTGCAGGCGGGCCTGCCGGGCGACAGCGCAGTGGTGGCAGAGTTGTCTGGCGCGGAAATTGTGCCCGAAGTCTATGTCCTGAAGCTTCCGGCTTCGCCTCACCAGGCCGCGGCGGAAGATGGCATTGTCATTGATCCGAATTCGTTGGTCCCCCCGGACGGTCCGGTGGTGATCGAAGGCGCGGGCGGGCTGATGGTGCCGCTGACCTGCGAAGTTCTTTACATCGATGTCTTTGCACGCTGGAAGCTGCCGCTCATTCTATGTGCCCGCACGAAGCTCGGCACGATCAATCATACCTTGCTGTCGATCGAAGCGATCCGCCGGCGCGGCATCCCCCTGCATGGCGTGGCCTTCATCGGTGAGGCGAACGAGGAGAGTGAAAAGATCATCGTCGAACGCGGCCAGGTGAAGCGGCTGGGCCGCCTGCCGGTGATCGAGCCTTTGACGGCGGGGCGGCTGGCCGGCGTATTTTCCAAGACCTTCGACGCCAAGGATTTCGCGTGAGCTCCCCAGTCTGGCACCCCTTTACCCAGCATGCGCTGACCCCGGAATTTCCGGTCGTGTCGCGCGGCGAGGGCGTGTGGCTGGAAACCGACAAGGGAAGGCTGCTGGACGCCATCTCCTCCTGGTGGGTAATCACCCATGGTCATCGTCACCCGAAGATAGTGGCCGCGATCAAGGCGCAGGCCGATCAACTGGACCAGGCGATTTTTGCCAATCTTACCCATCAGCCGGCGGAAGATGTGGCGCGCGGCCTGATCGAGATCGCGCCGCTCGGGCTGTCCCATGTGTTCTATTCCGATAGCGGTTCGACCGCGGTAGAAGTGGCGCTGAAGATGGCGCTGGGCTTCTGGAAAAATCAAAATAAGCCGCGCACTCGCATCATCGCGCTGGAGCACGCCTATCATGGCGACACGGTGGGCACCATGTCGGCGGGCGCGCGCGGCGTGTTTACTACCCCCTATGCGCCGCTGTTGTTCGATGTGGTGCGCCTGCCGTTTCCGCACGCTGGCCGGGAACAAGAAACGCTCGACATGCTTAAATTGGCGGCCAGGGACGCCGCCGCCCTGATCGTGGAGCCGTTGATCCTGGGCGCGGGCGGCATGCTGATGTATCCGCCCGAAGTGCTCAGGGCGCTGGCCATCATATGCCGCCGCAACGGCACGC
>JAPLPI010000086.1 GCA_026400305.1 Alphaproteobacteria bacterium
CTGGTGGCCGAGACCATGATGTTCCGGATGGCGGCGTAATTCGCGTTCTGGTCCCGGAAATCCTGGATCATCTGGCGGCGGAGGATCCGCGCGCCCTGCGTTCGCGCCGCGACCTGGCGCGGATCAATGCCGTGATGCGCCAAAGCGCGATCATGGCGAAGGCGCTATCCAATTTTCCGGTGCCAAAATTTCTTGCCGATCTGGGGGGCGGCGATGGGCGCTTTCTTTTTTCGGTGGCGCGGCGGTTGGCCAGGCGATGGCCCGGCGTGAAGGTTCTCATTCTCGACCAGCAGTCTATCGTCAGCGCCGGGACACGAAGCCAGTTCGCCGCGCTGGGGTGGGACTGCGAAGTACTGCAAGGCGACATCTTCCAGACCTTGTCGCAAATCGCGCCCGACATCGTCACCGTCAACTTATTCCTGCATCACCTGGATGATGCCGCGCTGGCGGGGCTGCTGGCACTGGCGGCGGAACGCGCAAAGGGTTTGGCCGCCTGCGAACCGCGCCGTTCGACCTTCGCCTTGCTGGCATCGCATCTGGTGTTCGCGCTGGGCGCCAATGATGTTACCCGCCATGACGCGGTGGCCAGCGTACGCGCCGGTTTCCGTGCCTCGGAATTGTCGAAATTATGGCCGCAAAATCGCGGCTGGCAACTTTGCGAGCACGGATCTTTCCCGTTCACCCACGTCTTCAAAGCCCATGCGGTATGATGCGCTGATCATCGGCGCCGGTCCCGCCGGCTCTTCGGCCGCGCGCTTGCTGGCGCAGGCCGGCTGGCGTGTGGCGCTGGTGGAGAAGGTGGAATTCCCCCGCCGCAAGGTGTGCGGCGAGTTCATTTCCGCCACCACCATGCCGGTGCTGAAGGATTGCGGCGTTGCCGTGCCCTTCATCGCCGCTGCCGGGCCGCTGGTGACGCGGGTTGGCGTCTATGCTGGCAAGACGATGCTGGCCGCATCGCGCGATCAGGCCTGGGGCCGGGCGCTGGGGCGCGAACATCTGGACGTGATGCTGCGCGACGCTGCGGTGGCCGCGGGCGCTGAGCTTTTTGCGCCGGTGGAAGTCACCGCGGTGCGGCGCGAAGCGGAGAGCATTATCTGCACCCTGTATGACGGCAGCAGCCTTGATGCCCGCACCGTAATTGCCGCCTGTGGCTCCTGGAATGCCAAGGGCATGTTCGCCGTCCCTTCGAAAGCCGCGTCAGCTTCCGACCTGTTCGCCTTCAAGGCGCATTTTTCCGGAGGCGCCTTGCCGGCCGGGCTGATGCCGCTGCTGGCTTTTCCCGGCGGCTATGGCGGTTTGGTGCATACCGATGCGGGGCGCACCTCGCTGTCCTGCTGCATCCGGCGCGATACGCTGGCGGCGGCACGCGCCCGTCATGGCGGCAAGGCGGCGGAAGCGGTGCTGGCGCATATCATGGAAACAACGAGCGGCGTGCAGGCCGCGCTGGGCGATGCGAGCCTGCAGGGCAATTTCCTCTGCACCGGACCGATCCATCCTGGCATTCGCCCGCGCTTCGATAACGGCATCTATTTCACTGGCAATATTGCGGGCGAGGCCCATCCGGTGATCGCCGAAGGCATCAGCATGGCGATCCAGTCCTCGGGACTGTTGGCGCGGCTGCTGATTGCCCATCGCGGCGAGACTTATGCGAAAGAATGGAAGAAGCACTTCGCGCCGCGCATCCGCGCCGCCTCCGTTTTCGCGCATCTGGCGATGCGGACGCCCACCCGCTTTGCCAGCCTCGCAGTGATCCGCGCTATGCCCGGTCTTCTTGGACTGGGCGCGCGTCTTTCGGGCAAGGCGCCTATTTCAGTTTGAGCAGCTTGGCGCGCAGCGACGGGCTGGAGGTATTGGGCGACAGCCACAAGCCGAAGAAATCCTTGGCATAGGCATTGTCGATGCTGCCGGTCGGCGCGCCGTTGTGGAAAAAGGCGATGGGCTTGCCCGGCGCATACAGCGCCATCAGCCGGTCGCCCGACTTCACCGGCGGATACACCTTGTCCAGCTGCGGCGTCAGCCTGGCAATCTCTGCATCGCC
>JAPLPI010000378.1 GCA_026400305.1 Alphaproteobacteria bacterium
CCGCACGACGTCCTCGGTCTGCAGCGGCATATCTTCGGTACCGTTCAGCACCGCGATCGGCGTGAAGGCGATCAACGAACGTAACAGGGTGCGCGGATCCTTGCGCACAATGATGCCAAAGAGCGTATAGGGCGCATTGCCCATGGCGCCGGGCGCCCGGATGATGCTGGAAAGGCGCGTGCCGGGGGTGACCGCATACTGGCCCGCCAGCCTGATGCCGCCCGACAAAGTGGCTTGGGCGCCGGCAAGATCGGCGCCCAATTCCACACGCAGGATTTCGCTGTCGCGGACGACGCCATTGTCGCCCTGCAAGGTCACCAGGTTGGAACTGCCGTCTGCTTCGATGCGCTGTACCGCCAGGCGATAGCGCCCGCGCACTTCCTGGCCGCCGGCCAAGGCGAGCAGCGCGCGCGCCGTCATGCTGGGGGCGCGCGCCGGCAATTCATAAATGCCCGGACGGCGCACCAAGCCCGACACCGCGACGGTCGGTCCTAGCGGCGGCACGATGATGCGGTCGCCATCGGCTAGGCGCATGGCACCGCCATTGCCGACGCCGGTCAGCACACTGTAGAGGTCCACCACATAGGATTGTCCGGCGCGCAGCACGCGCACATTGCGCAGCGAGCCGGTCTTGCGCACGCCGCCCGAAAGAGTGATCGCGTCCACCGCCGAGGAAAGCCCGGTCACGATGCGCGGACCGGGGACGTTGACTTCACCCGAGACCAGCACGCTGATCTGGCGTACCCGGCCGATCGACACCGAGGCGGTGCTGGCAACATAGGCGCGGCGCACCAAGGCATCGACGTCCTGGCGGAAAATGCCGAAGCTGCGACCCGCGGCCGGCACCGGCGCCAGGCGCGGCAAGACCACCCGGCCATTGCGGTCGACCGTAGTGCGGATATCGCTGTTTTCCTGGCCGCGCAGCAAGAAAACCACCTCGTCGCCGGACCCCATGATGTAATCGTCCTGCACCGCGCCGGTCTCCGGCACGCTGATCTGCCGGCCGACCCCCAGCTGATCATAGCCAAATTGCGTCAGCCGCACGCCTGCGCGCTCGGACAGAATCTGTTCCAGCCGCGATGCCGGCAGGCGCGGATTCATTTGAGGATTTTGCGGTTGCAGAACCTGGGGTTGCAGCGCCGAGGAATTGCTTTCTGTAGAGCCCGACCCGCCCAGCGCGCCGCTTCCGTTTGCGCCGCGCTGCAGTCCCTGCAACAGCTGACTGGGATCGGCGCCGATCTGGGCCATGCCGTCCTGGGACAGCGCCAGCCAGCCCATTAAGGCCAGCAGGATAGGCGCAAGAAAACCGGCCACGGTCACACCACAGCGATGGTGCCGGACGCTGTTTTTCTTCCGATTTGGCACTTTGGCACTTCCCAGTTCGACAGGCCGGTGGTTTAGCATAGGGCCGACGACCGGGAGAAGGAAAAAGATTTTCCTTGCAATTGCTAGGTGAAAGGCAAGGAAACCCGGGACGGGCAGATCGAAGGTCGAAGCAAGTGAAGAGACGGGCGCCGTTACCCGGCAGCGGATTTGCCGCCGCCC
>JAPLPI010000206.1 GCA_026400305.1 Alphaproteobacteria bacterium
GAGCCGGCGCGAGCGCGGCGGCCCTTTGGTAATATAATGCTTTTTCTTGACATGGCGCAGACCTGTACAGCCCCCTTGCGACCCCGTCCATGCCGTCCTTAGATGCGCGCCATATATCGTAGTCAGGAGAACAGCATGGCCGTGGACGGCAAGTGGGAAATCGTCATCAATTCGCCCCTGGGCGCCCAAAAGGCCACTTTGGACATCGCCACCGACGACACCGCCCTGACCGGCACCCAGCAGGCCGCGCAGGGCTCCGGCCCACTCGAAAATGGCAAAGTTGACGGCAACAATGTCACCTGGTCGGCCACTATTTCCTCGCCCATGCCGCTGACCCTTGACTTCACCGGCACGGTCGATGGCGACAAGCTTTCGGGCGGCGTCAAGGCCGGCGCGTTCGGCTCCTTCCCGTTCAACGGAAATCGCGTTTGAGAATTCATAAGGAAGGTTATCCGTTCATCGCCATCTTTGCGGCGATCAATCTGCTCGCCTTTTTGCTGTCGGCATGGCTGGGCTGGCTCTTGCTGCCCGTCACCATCTGGTGCGTCACTTTCTTCCGCGATCCAGACCGCACCACGCCGGACGGTGCCGGCCTGATTATCAGTCCCGCCGACGGCAAGCTGCTGCCGCTGGTGGATGCGGTGCCGCCCGCCGAGATGGGCATGGGAGACGCGCCGCGCCCGCGCCTGTCCATCTTCATGAACGTGTTTAACGTGCATGTGAACCGCAACCCGGTATCGGGACATGTGGTGGCAAAAGCCTATCGGCCCGGCAAATTCTTCAATGCCAGCTTCGACAAGGCCAGCATCCATAATGAGCGCATGTCCATCCGCCTGCGTCCCGAAGGCGAAAGCACCGACACAAAGGACCTAGCGGTGGTGCAGATCGCCGGCTTGGTGGCGCGCCGCATTATCTGCGACCTGGTCCAGGGCGAAGGGGTGCGCCGGGGCAACAGATTTGGCATTATCCGCTTCGGCAGCCGGGTGGACGTCTATCTGCCGCCGGGCACTGAGATTTTGGTGACTCCCGGGATCACGACACGGGCGGGCGAAACTATCCTGGCCCGCTTCTTATAAGAGGATCGTTTTTGGAGCCGGATCGCCTTTCCCGCCGCAAGCGCGCCCGACAGATCGTTGCCGCGCGTCTGGAACGGCTGGAGGACCTGTCCATCGGCCAGCTGATCCCGTCCAGCATCACCTTGCTGGCGCTGTGCTGCGGCGTGACCGCCATCCGCTTTGGTCTGCATGAACAATGGCCGGTCGCGGTCGCCTTCGTGATTACCGCCATGATCCTGGACATGCTTGACGGGCGCGCCGCCCGCATGCTGGGCGCCGACAGCCGCTTTGGCGCGCAACTGGATTCCCTGGCCGACCTGGTCAGCTTCGGCGTGGCGCCCGGTGTCATCATGTACATTTGGAGCCTGTCGAAGATGGGCAATGCCGGATGGATCGCGTCGCTGATCTTCTGCGCCTGTGCCGCCATCCGCTTGGCCCGCTTCAATGTGGAAAGCGTCCGCGACGAAGGCGCCACCAAGGGCAATCCTTATTTCACCGGCCTGCCCACGCCGGCGGCCGCCTGCATAATGCTGCTGCCGCTGCTGATCTCGTTCCAGTTCAACGATCCGTTGGTGCGCGAGCCCTGGGTGTCGGGCATCTTCATCGCCATCACCTCGGTGCTGATGGTGTCCCGCCTGCCGACGCCGTCTATCAAATACATGAAGCTGCAACGCCAGCATCGCTATCTGGCGGCGGCGGCCTTTGCCGGGCTGGCGGCACCGTTGATTGCCTGGCCCTGGGGTACCATGACGGTGGGCCTGCTGATCTATGCGGCGTCAATTCCGTTCGCGATCTTCGCGCATCATCCGCGCTATGCGACCAAGCGGGTTTCCCACTGACCAAGTCATGCGGACCCACGCGGAGAATTCGCCGTGTGGGCCGCGCTTTGGTCAAACACTTAATTTGATGACCCCAATCTGCACAAACCCGGGTCGGCAAGGGCGACACGCCCGTCAGCATGGAGCTATGCGACGGCCATGTGGCGGTGGCACAGACGCCGATCAACCCCGTCCGCCACCTGCGACCGCACCAACAGCCTGCGGATATTGGGCAGCTTCAGCCCTAGCGCGTCGGCGTCTCACAGATAACACCAGTCCAACCCGTCAATCGAGATGACCAGCAGCTTGTGTTTGGCTGCGCCCTGTACCGGCAGGCAAAGAGCAGCCAATGCTGCCAAGCCGTCAGAACTTTTCGCATGATGCGCCTCCGGGGTGGACGCTAAGCCAAGTGCGGGGCCAAGGCCAAGGAGAAGGTTGCCGCTGGCTCCGTCCCGCGATAAAGGCTTCGCATGATCGTCATACTTGCCATTGCATTGGCCGCCTGCGCCGCCACCATGACCGGCGGCGTGCTGGCCTTGAAGCTGGCCGGCAAGCTACCGCTGGTGATGGGCTTTTCCGGCGGCGCGGTGATCGGCGTGGCCTTTTTCGATCTTGCGCCCGAGGCGCTGGAAGCCGGCAAAGGCCTGTACGAGCCCCGCGCCTTGCTGGCGGTCGCGGCGCTGGGGTTTTTTCTCTACACCGTGCTGGACCGGATGGTGGCGCGGCATGACTGCGAAGGCCAGACCAATCCGGCGCGCGGCATGATCGGGGCGGCGAGTTTTTCCGCCCATAGCGTGCTGGACGGTTTCGCCATAGGCATCGCTTTCCAGGCCAGCCAGGCCATCGGGTTGGTCGTGGCAGCCGCGGTGCTGGCGCATGATTTCGCCGACGGCCTCAACACCGTGAATGTGGTCACGAAAAATGGCGGCAGCCGCAGCTTTGCCATGCGCTGGCTGGCAGTAGATGCCGTGGCGCCGGTGGTCGGCGCGGGGCTCAGCCTGCTGGTGGCGGCGAGTGCAGGGACCTTGGCGCTGCTGCTGGCGCTGTTCTGCGGCTTCTTCCTGCATATCGGCGCATCCGGGCCTTTGCCCGAAAGCCAACGCGCTTATCCGCGCCCGTCCACGACCTTCGCTACCTTGGCCGGCGCGGCGTTCCTATATGCCGTGACGGCCTTAGTCCGGTGACTACTTAATTTCCGTCAGCAGCGGCTTGCCGGCGAACTTGGCGTCCAGATTGTCCAGCACCAGCTGGCTCATGGCGCGGCGCGTTTCATGCGTGGCGCTGCCGACATGGGGCTGCAGCACGACATTGTCCATGCTGAGCAAAGCTTGCGGCACTTGCGGTTCGTTGACGAACACGTCTAGCCCCGCGCCGCCCAGCTTGCCGGACACCAACGCTTCGACCAGCGCGTCCTCGTCTACCACCGCGCCACGCGCGACATTGACCAAAATCCCGGTGGGACCCAGCGCCTCGATCACCGCCTTGCTGACGATCTTGTTGGTCAGTGGCGTGGCGGGAATGATGATGACTAGGAAATCGCTGTTTTTGGCCAACTCCACCGGGTCGGGATAGTGCTTGTAAGGCACATCGGCCACTGGCTTGCGGCTGTGATAGGCGACGCTGTTGTTCATCGCCGTGGCGCGCTTGCCGATTTCCTTGCCGATGCGGCCCATCCCCAGGATGCCGACACGCTTGCCGCTGGCGCGGTTGGCCAAAGGATGCTCGCCCTTCTTGGCCCATTCGCCGCTGCGCGCATAACGTTCGGTCACCACCAGACGCCGCGCCGTCATGATCATCAGCGCGATGGCAAGGTCCGCGACATCGTCATTGAGCACGTCCGGCGTGTTGCAGACCGGAATGCCCTTGGAGCGGGCATATTCCACCGGGATGCCGTCATAGCCGACGCTGGCCGAAGCGATGATCTCCAGTTTGGGCATGCGGTCGATCATTTCGGGCGGCGGGCCGGAATGGCCGTTGGTGACACAACCGCGAATGATGTCGGCGACTTTGTCGAAGTCGGCCTTGCCATGAAGGCGATAGCGCGCCTCCAAATCCTTCTGGACTTCGGGACGAAGAGGAACCAGCTGCAAAACGTCAATCATTACTGTGCTTCCGCCATTACTTTCATGGCGTCGAGCGCCTCGTTGAAGCGCTTGGTGCGGGTTGCGCGATTTTCGGCCTTGGCCTGGTCGGTGCCCAGCGGCGCCTGGTCATAGAACAGGGTGTAGACAATCCGTGTTTGGCGGCCGCGATCCAGCGGCTCCACCGCCAGTGTGCCATGATACAGGATGGTCGAAGATGGCTGGGTGTAGGTGTAGGAATAAGGCGTCGAGGCCACCATCACTTCATTGTTGTTGCCATTGAGCAACCGGTTGGTGCCGAACGGCGTGCCGGTGACATTTCCGGTGACCACGCAGGTGATCTTCAGCCAGGTGGCGATGGCGCAATAGGGGCCGATCTTGGCCCAGGTCTGGTCCGGCGTCCTGTTGACCACCTTGTCCAGCAGGATGGTGGTGTATTCCGCAGCCCCGGCAGGCGGTGCCACCAGCAACGCAGCCGCGATTGCTGCACTTGCGAGAAACCCTGTCTTCATCGCTATATCTCCTTTGCTTTGCGCCCTGTTTATTCCCTGATAAAACGCTGGCCAGCCGCGCGCAACAAGACATAAGCGCCCGCCGCTCCAAGGGATCAAGATGCCTCGTTTTGCCGTTCCGGCCCTGCTTTACCTGCTGGCCGGAATTACATCCGCCGACGCCCGGGAGCTGAAAATCCTCACCGGCGCGGGCATGACCATGCCGGTGCGCGCCCTGGCCACCAAATATGGCGCGCGCACGGGCAACACCGTCAAGGTGGTCAGCGACACCGCCGGCGGGGTGCAAAAGCGTATCGAAGCGGGCGAGAAATTCGATCTGGTGATCGGCACTCAGGCGGTGCTGGGCGCCCTGACTAGGGAAAACAAGGTTTCGGCGACCCATTCCGATTTGGCCCAGATGGTGGCCGGGATCGGCGCGAAGCTGGGCACACCCAAGCCCGCCATCGGCGACAGCGCCCAGTGCAAGGCCACCTTGCTGGCGGCCAAAAATATCACCTATGTCGATCCGGCTTCGGGCGGCATCACCGGAGTGTTCTTCCTGTCCCAGGCCGACAAGCTGGGCGTGGGCCAGGAGGTGCGCGCCAAGGTCACGGTGCTGCGCCGCATCCCGCGCGGC
>JAPLPI010000046.1 GCA_026400305.1 Alphaproteobacteria bacterium
CGACATTGAAAAGCTTAAGAGCGAAGTCCAGAAATTTACCACCGACGAGGTACATCTGAACATCGTTGAAATTCGTAAGCCGGAAGTCGACGCCAAGTTGGTGGCCGAGAATATCGCTCAGCAGCTGGAACGCCGCGTCGCATTCCGCCGCGTGATGAAGCGTTCGGTGCAGACTGCCATGCGCCTTGGCGCGCTTGGCATCCGCATCACCTGCTCGGGCCGTCTAGGCGGCGCGGAAATCGCGCGCGTGGAATGGTACCGCGAAGGCCGCGTACCGTTGCACACCCTGCGTGCCGACATTGACTACGGCATCTCGACCGCCTTCACCACCTATGGCACCTGCGGAGTCAAGGTCTGGATCTTCAAGGGCGAAATCATGGAGCACGATCCCTTCGCCACCGAGAAGCGCCAGGCCGAAGCGGCTGAAGGCGGCAATCGCGGTCCGCGTGAGCGCGAACGCACTCCAATCGCCGCGACGTAAAAGAGAACAATCATGCTGTCACCCAAGCGCACAAAATTTCGCAAGCAGTTCAAGGGCCGAATCCACGGTTCCGCGAAGGCAGGAACCCAGCTCAACTTCGGCGCCTACGGCCTGAAAGCCCTGGAGCCGGAACGTCTGAATGCCCGCGAGATCGAAGCGGCCCGCCGTGCCATCACGCGCGAAATGAAGCGCGCCGGCCGTGTGTGGATCCGTATTTTTCCGGACGTGCCGGTGTCCAAGAAGCCCGCCGAAGTCCGCATGGGCTCGGGCAAGGGCGCGCCGGAATTCTGGGTTGCGAAGGTCAAGCCGGGGCGCATCCTGTTTGAGATCGACGGCGTCGATCTCAAGACCGCCAAGGAAGCGATGCGTCTGGGCCAAGCGAAACTGTCGATCGCGACGAAGTTCGTTACGCGTACCGGCCTGTAAGGAACAGAAATATGGCCAAGAAAGTATCCGCCAAGAAGCCCGCCAAGAAGACGACTGCCGCAAAGGCATCGTCCAAGACGGAAGACTTCCGAGTAAAGAACGCCGATGAACTGAACACACAGATGTTGAACCTCAAGAAGGAGCAGTTCAATCTGCGCTTTCAGCGGGCCAACGGGCAGGTTGATAACACCGGCCGCATTCGCGTCCTGCGCCGCGACATCGCGCGCATCCAGACAGTTCTCACCGAGCAGCGCCGTGCCGCTGCCCAGGCGAAGGGTTAAGACCATGCCGAAACGCGTCCTTCAGGGCACAGTCGTCAGCGATAAGAACAGCAAGACTATCGTTGTGAAGGTGGAGCGCCGCTTCATTCATCCGGTGATGGGGAAGACAGTTCGCCGTTCTAAAAAGTATCACGCCCATGACGAAAAGGGCGAGTTCAAGATCGGTGATGTCGTTCGTATTCAGGAATGCCGGCCTATTTCCAAGTTGAAGACTTGGGAAGTGCTGGAACGTGTCGGCAAGTAAGCGGCGCGATAGGGAGTTGAAGTCATGATTCAGATGTCCACCGAGCTCGACGTCGCCGACAATTCCGGCGCCAAGAGGGTGATGTGCATCAAGGTTCTCGGCGGTTCGCATCGTCGGTATGCCGATGTCGGAGACATCATTGTGGTGTCTGTCAAGGAAGCCATTCCGCGCGGTCGCGTAAAGAAAGGTGAAGTGCTGAAGGCCGTTGTGGTCCGTACCGCAAAGGGCGTGCGCCGCAACGACGGCAGCCTGATCCGCTTCGACGGCAATGCCGCCGTTCTGGTCAATGCCCAGGGCGAGCCGATCGGCACCCGCATCTTTGGACCCGTGACCCGTGAGCTGCGTAACAAGGGCCAGATGAAGATCATCTCGCTGGCTCCGGAGGTTCTGTAAATGAGAAATATCCGCAAAGGCGATGCCGTGGTCGTGACCACGGGCCGCGACAAGGGCAAGAAGGGCTCAGTGCTGAAGGTTTTTCCCACGGAAAACCGCGCTCTGGTTCAGGGCATCAATGTGGTTAAGCGTCATCAGCGCCAGACCCAGAGCCAGCAGGCCGGGATCGTGACAAAGGAGTCGACGATCCATCTTTCGAATATCGCGCACGTCGATCCCAAGTCGGGCAAGGCGACGCGCATTGGTTCCAAGACGCTGAGCGACGGCCGCAAGGTCCGCTTTGCGAAGAAGTCTGGTGAGGTCATCGATGTCTGACGCTGGTAGCAAGAATCCGCAGGAAGCCGCCAAGGCAGATGCCAAGGCTGCCAAGGCCAAGCGCCGCGAAGTTAACGCCGGCACGCAGGTCGCTGTCGGCGAACATGCACGCGAAGAAGGTTATGTGCCGCGCTTCAAGAAGCGTTACATGGAAACCATCAAGCCGGATCTGATGAAGAAGTTCGGCTACACCAACATCATGCAGGTTCCAAAGCTCAACAAAGTCGTGCTGAACATCGGCGCGGGCGAGGCGGCTTCGGACGGCAAGAAGATCACCCAGGCCCAGAATGACCTGACCGCGATCGCCGGCCAGAAGGCTATCCAGACCCGCTCCAAGAAGGCCATTGCGCAGTTTAAGATTCGCGAAGGCCTGCCGATTGGTACCAAGGTCACCCTGCGCGGCGACGTGATGTACGAATTTGTCGATCGCCTGATTACTACGGCGCTGCCGCGCGTGCGCGACTTCCGGGGCGTCAACCCCACGTCGTTCGCCGGCCGGGGCAACTATGCGATGGGCATGAAGGAACACGTCGTGTTCCTGGAAATCGACTACGACAAAACGGAATCTGTGTGGGGTATGGACATTGTGTTCAACACCTCCGCGAAGACCGACGAGGAAGCCAAGGCTTTGCTCGAAGGCTTTCAGTTCCCCTTCACGACGAATTGAGGCGCTAGACATGGCGAAGGCTTCCCAGATCAACCGCAACAAGAAGCGCGAAAAGCTTGTGGCACAGTATGCCGTCCGGCGTGCCGCGCTGAAGGCCACGGCGGACGACATGAATGTTCCGGCCGAGGAGCGTTTCGAAGCGCGTCTGAAGCTGGCCCAGCTGCCGCGCAACTCGTCTAAGGTGCGCATCCATCATCGCTGCGAGCTTTCGGGCCGCTCTAAGGGCTATTACCGCAAGGTCAAGATGAGCCGTATTGCGCTGCGGTCGCTTTCGAATTTCGGCCAGATTCCCGGCATGACCAAGGCGAGCTGGTAGGAGAAACTCATGATTACCGACCCGATTGGCGACCTTCTGACTCGCATCCGCAATGGCCAGCTCCGCCGTAAGGCCAAGGTCAGTTCGCCGAATTCCCGCCTGCGCACCCGTCTTCTCGACGTGCTGCAGTCCGAAGGCTACATCCGCGGCTATGCCGAGGTGGAGACAAAGGGCCACAAGGAACTGGAAATCGAACTGAAGTATCACGAAGGCGAACCGGCGATCCGCGAACTTAAGCGCGTGTCCACCCCCGGCCGCCGTGTCTATTCCTCTGTCAGTGACCTCAAGCCGCATCGCCAGGGCCTGGGCGTGTCCATCATCTCCACGCCGCAGGGCGTGATGACGGATACCTCTGCCAAGGAAAAGAATGTCGGCGGCGAAGTTCTCTGCCAGGTCTTTTAAGGAGCCGTCATGTCACGTATCGGCAAGAAACCCGTCTTACTTCCCAAGGGCGTAACTGCCTCGGTGGAAGGCCAGACCGTCAAGGTCAAGGGCCCCAAGGGTGAGCTCAGCGTCAAGCTGGTGCAGGAAGTCAGCGCATCGATCGGCGATGACGGCATCACCGTGGCGCCGCGCAAGGAAATGGAAAAGGCTGCCCAGATGTGGGGCCTGTCGCGTACCCTGGTGAACAACCTGGTGACCGGCGTCACCAGCGGCTTCACCCAGAAGCTGGAAATCCAGGGCGTCGGCTATCGCGCAGCAGTGCAGGGTAATGTGTTGAATCTGCAGCTCGGCTTCAGCCACGACGTGCCCTATGCCATCCCAGCAGGCATCACCATAGTTACCGAAAAGCCCACCATGATATCGGTTTCCGGCATCGACAAGCAGCTCGTCGGTCAGGTTGCCGCCGAAATTCGTTCCTGGCGTCCGCCGGAGCCCTATAAGGGCAAGGGTGTGCGCTATGTGGGCGAGTATGTCCGCCGCAAGGAAGGCAAGAAGAAGTAAGATGACAAACGCTCACTTCACCAAGCGCAAATCGCGCACACGTTTTCGCCTCGCCACGCACGGCACAAGGCCGCGCCTGTCGGTCTTCCGTTCGGGCAAGCACATCTATGCCCAAGTGATCGACGACACGACCGCCGTCACTGTGGCCTCCGCCTCGACAAACGAGAAGGAAGCCAAGCACAAGGGCTACAATGTCGAAGCCGCGAGCAATGTCGGCAAGAAGATCGCCGAGCGCGCCAAGGCGGCTGGCGTGACCCAGGTCATGTTCGATCGCGGCGGCTATATCTATCATGGGCGCATCAAGGCCCTCGCGGAGGCTGCCCGCGAGGGCGGCCTTGAGTTCTAAGGAAAAGCACATGGCGACTGAACAGCAGGGCGAACAGAAGCGCGAAAACCGTGGTCGCGGTGGCGAGGGCCGTGGACGCGGCGAAGGTCGTGGCCGCGGTGATGGCCGTGGGCGTCGCGAAGAAAAGGACAGTGATCTGATCGACAAGCTGGTGCACATCAATCGTGTCGCTAAGGTTGTGAAGGGTGGCCGCCGTTTCGGCTTTGCCGCCCTAGTGGTGGTGGGGGATGGCGATCCCGCTGAAGGACGGCCGTACGCTGCATCATGAAGTGCGCGGTCATCACGGTGCCGGTAAGGTGCTGGTGCGTCCGGCGCCGGCCGGTACCGGCATCATCGCCGGCGGCCCAATGCGTGTGGTGTTCGAAGCTCTGGGTGTTGGCGACGTTGTCTCCAAGTCTCTTGGCACCTCAAACCCTTACAACATGGTGCGCGCCACGTTCGACGCGCTGAAGAACCAGCAGAGCCCCCGAATGGTTGCGGCCCGTCGTGGCCGTAGCGTGTCGGAAATCCTTGCGCGCCGCGAAGACCAGACCCCGGAAGCGTCCGCTTAATAAGAGTTAGAGAGAAAAAGTCATGGCCGAGAACAAAGCAAAAGCCGGGAAGACGGTGACGGTTCGCCAGATACGCAGCGCCAACCGCTCGAGATCGTCGAAGAAGGCAAGTAAGTCATGAAACTGAACCAGATCGTCAACAATCCGGGTGCTCACAAGCACAAGCACAAGGTCGGCCGCGGCTCGTCCTCGGGCCTGGGAAAGACCTCGGGCCGCGGCGTCAAGGGCGCCAAGGCGCGTACCGGCAACGGTATTTACGGCTTCGAAGGTGGCCAGACCCCGCTGCATATGCGTATGCCCAAGCGCGGCTTCCGCAACATTTTCGCCAAGGATTTTTCTGAGGTGAACATCAGCCGCATCCAGAAAGCGATCGATAACAAGAAGCTCGACGCCAAGTCCAAGATCACGGAAGAGGTTCTGCGCAAGGCCGGTCTGGCCCACAAGAGCAAGGACGGGATCCGTC
>JAPLPI010000013.1 GCA_026400305.1 Alphaproteobacteria bacterium
CATTGACGCGCGCACCGGCGCGCTGAAATGGACCTTCAACATCATTCCCGACGACATGATGAACCAGACCGGCACCGCCAATGTCTGGGCCGGCATTTCGGTGGACCCGGAAACGGGCCTCGCCTTCCTGCCGACCTCCTCGCCCAGCCCGAACTATTATGGCGGCGACCGGCTGAAAGAGATGTCCTATGCCACGGCGACCGTCGCGGTGAATGCCGAGACGGGCGAAGTGAAATGGGCACGCCAGCTGGTGCATCACGACATCTGGGACGTGGACATCAACTCCGCACCGACATTGGTCGACATCAAGAAGGACGGCCAGGTCATCCCGGCGCTGATACAGGCCAACAAGATGGGCCTGATGGTGGTTTTGAACCGCAACACCGGCGAGCCGGTCTGGCCTATCGTGGAGAGGGCCTATCCGGCCTCCGACATCAAGGGTGAGGTTGCGTCTAAGACCCAGCCCTTCGTGCCATATCCCGAACCCCTGGTGGCCGAGCACATGCCCCCGGTTTCCAAGCTGGCTGACATTCTCAGCTTCGGGGAATGCAGCCGCTGGAAGGCCCGCATCCGGGACGAGGGCCGTTATACGCCCCCGTCCGTGCGCGGCTCGATCTCGTGGCCCGCGACCCTAGGCGGCGTAGAATGGGGCGGCGGTGCGCTGGATCCAACCACAAATACCTATGTGGTGAACTCCAGTCTGGTGCCGCAGATCTATACCTTGGTGCCGCGTGCCGATGCCGACAAGAAGTATGGCAACGCGCCTCGGGCCAGGGATGGCTATGCCGCGCAGCAGGGCTCGGCCTATGGCTTCAAGCTGGAGAACTTCCTCAACATGTGGGGCATGCCATGCTGGGCGCCGCCTTACGGCATCATGTCCAGCTATGACATGAACAGCGGCAAGCTGCTGTGGCGCAAGCCCGTCGGCCAGGTCCAGAAGTGGGGCTTCTACATGCCCGAAAGCTGGGGCTCGATCACCATTGGCGCTCCGGCCATCACCAAGAGTGGCCTGGTCTTCATCGGTGCCTCGATGGACTCCCGCGTGCGCGCCATCGACGTCAAGACCGGCAACGTCCTGTGGAAGCACATCGTGGATGCGCCGGCCGTGGCTCAGCCTGCGGTCTACACCTACAAGGGCAAGCAGTATGTGGCGTTCGCCGCCGGCGGCAACGGCATCCTGACGCCGCGCCTGTCGGACCAGCTTGTGGCCTTCGCGCTGCCCAACTGATGTACGGTTAGACGACAATCAAGAAGGGCGCTCACCGCCGGTGGGCGCCCTTTGTTTTTTGGAGAATGAAATGAGCATCCGAAAACGCGAATTCCTCACCGGCCTCGGACTGACCGCCGCCGGCATGACCGGCGCGCTGGCGCAATCCTATCCCAAGGGCAAGGACCTGGGCGCCGTGGCGCCCGCGCCTAAGAAGGACATTCCTCACCGCAAGGTGACGACCCATAACCTTTTCAAGGTGCCGGATGGTTATCCCAACGGCGTGGCGGTGGTACCCGAAGGCGTTTGGGTCGCCGAGCAGAAGGCGGCCGGGTATGGCCGGAGCGGCAAGCATGAAAAGGAAGCGGCCTGGCTGTTCGACTGGAACGGCAAGAAGCTCAAGACGGTGATGACAGATTCCTACAACACTTCGGGTCTGGCCTTTGGCAATGGCCATGTCTGGATGGGCGCCAATGGCGGACCAGAAGGCGTGTACGAGGTGGACATGAACGGGCGCACCGTCAGCCATCGCCAGATCCCGCTGGGCCCGGCAGATAATGGCGGCGGCTGCCATGGCCTTATGTTCCATGACGGCAAGCTTTGGATCGTGGCCAACCGCATCAAGGGTATCCTGCGGGTGGATCCCAAGACCTTTGTGCCGGAATTCATGATTCCCATCACCACCGCGCGCTGGCACGGCATCGCCTGGGATGACAGTCATCCGGGTGGCGCTATCTGGATGGTGACCGGCTCGTCGGACATCAACCGCTACGTCATGCAGAACGGGAAGCTGCACCACACCACCACTTGCGGCCTGATGAAGTATTCCGCCACTACCGGACAGCTGCTGGAGACTGCGGAGTTCGAGGACGGCACTGCCGACGCCCATGGCCTGGCCATGCACAATGGCAAGCTGATTTCTTGCGATGCGGGGGTTGGCCCGCCCGGCTTCGAAGGCACCGGGAGCCCCAGTGCCGGTTATGTTTTTGAGATCAACTTCGTTTGAATACAAGGGTGGCGGAAATGCCGCCCTTGCCATTCCGGGAGGCCATCCCCATTCTTCCCCCCGGAAGGTAGGGCATGGCAAATACCTGCGAAAAGGACGTCGGCGCACGGCTGGACGAGTGGTCTCCGCGGCTTCTGAAGTCGCGCCTGTATCAGCGCATATTGGTGGACATCATCATCGGCTCCTTGGCCCCCGGCGAACAGCTGGATGAGAATCTGTTGGTGCGCCGCTATGGCGGCGGCCTGGCCGGTATCCGCGAAGCCCTGGCGCGCCTGGCGCTGGAAGGCCTGGTGGTGCGCCGCGCCCGGGTAGGCACCTCGGTGGCGCCGCTGGACCTGATGGGTGCGCGCGAAGCCTTCGAGGCGCGCTGCCTGGTCGAAGTACATTGCGCTGGGCTTGCCGCCCAGCATGCCAGCGAGGCGGAGATCGACGCCATC
>JAPLPI010000092.1 GCA_026400305.1 Alphaproteobacteria bacterium
CAGCTGGTCACCCTGGACGCGCGTCTGCTCCGCCAGCACGCTCAGCTTGGCCGCCACCGACAACAGATTTCGCAAGTCCCGTGTATGCGCCGCATACGACATGGGGCAAATAACGTCCGCCCCGCGCCAAGGCAGCAGCAAAGCGCGGTTTTTGGTAAAGGTTGCGTGAAATGAACCCTGCAAACGCAACGATACCACTTGGCGAGCCTTGTAATTGCTGTACTGCAACATAATATCTGGATGGCCAATATATGGGGGAAACTGGTGGCGCTGATGCGGTTTGATGGATTTGGCCACGGGGTGAAGACCAACCCCCTCAAGGCCCGCACCAACCCGCGAGTGACCCCGCTGGCCGAAGCGCCGTTCGCGCCCAATCCCGGCGACCTGCGCATGTTCCGCCACCTGCCGCGCGGCCTGAAGGCCGGCGCGCCCTTGGTGGTGGTGCTGCATGGCTGCGGCCAGACCGCCGCCGGTTATGATCAGGGGGCAGGCTGGTGTCAGTTGGCCGACAGCCTCGGCTTTGCCGTGCTGGCGCCCGAGCAGAAGGCGGTCAACAACCCCAATACCTGTTTCAACTGGTTCAATCCGGAAGACATTACCCGCGACGAGGGCGAGGCGGCCTCCATCGCCGCCATGATCCAGACCGTGATCAAAACCCACCGGCTCGATGCGGGCCGCGTCTTCATCACCGGACTGTCGGCGGGCGGGGCGATGGCCTCGGTGATGCTGGCCAACTATCCTGAACGGTTTGCCGGCGGTGCGATCATCGCCGGGCTTCCCTTCGGTGCGGCCGCCAATGTGCGTGTTGCGCTGGAAAGCATGCGAGCTGCGCCTTTGAAAACGCCGCACCAGTGGGGCGATGCGGTGCGCGCGGCATCGGATTATCGTGGTCCCTGGCCCCGCATCTCCATCTGGCATGGCGCTGCCGACATGGTCGTGAACATAGGCAACGCCCAGGCTAGCGTGGCGCAATGGGCTGACCTGCACGAGCTTTCGCTCGCCACCGCCAAACAGGAAATGGTGGACGGCGCTGTTCGCCTGCGCTGGGACAGCCGGCTGGAGGTCTATACCCTGCAGGTCCTTGGCCATGGCACGCCGATCGACTCGGCCGATGTGGGTCAGCCCGGGCCCTTCATCATCGATGCCGGCATTTCCTCCACCCGCCGCATCTCGGAGTTCTGGGGATTGATGCCGGCAACGGCGTCCAAGCCCAAGCCGGCCCCGGCACGCATGCCGCCATCGCCGCAGCCGGCCTGACGCAAATCGAAGAGGTGCTGGCGCCATCGCCCCAGCCTGCGCAGGCGCAAGTGGTGGAAGGACTGATCCGCTGCGCGCTGAACGCGGCGGGTCTTCTGCGCTAGATCTGTCCTAGCAGGATCAGGATCAGAACGATCAACAGGACTAGGCCCAACCCGCCGGACGGACCATAGCCCCAGCCGGTGCCCTTCACCTCATCGCAATGGGGCTCGCTGGCCAGCTTCGGCGCCAAACGTTATCCCGGGACTAGGCGCTACTACGGCACCTCCGGCAACAGTTTCGTGGCGGCGGTGTAATTCGGGCCGCGGGTACACGCGGTGGCGGTGACAGCTGGCGGGGAGAGTGGCGATCCCGCGCCGCCCCATTTCTTCGACCAGACAATCCGCTATGCGCGCGGGATGCTGCGCCCTGTATTTTTCTGGCCCGACGAACTGAAAGGCCATGTCGCGCGTATCTACCATCCGGGCAAATAAGCCGTCATACTTCCTCAAAAATCGGGGGAAGCGATGAAAAAAATGCTTTTGACGTGCGCGCTCATGCTGCTGTCATCATCGGCCCAGGCGCGCGAGGTCTGGACCAAGGACCAGGCCGACCAATGGTACGGCAAGCAGAAGTGGCTGGTGGGCAGCAACTATATCCCCGCCGACGCCATCAACCAGCTGGAGATGTGGCAGGAGGGTAGCTTCAATCCCGCACAGATCGACAAGGAGCTAGGCTGGGCGCAGGGCTTGGGCATGACCACCATGCGGGTGTTCCTGCATGACGCACTCTGGCAGCAGGACGAAGGCGGTTTCAAGAAGCGCATGGACACGTTCCTGGCGATCAGCGCCCGTCACGGCATCAAGCCGATGTTCGTGCTGTTCGACAGCTGCTGGGACCCCAACTACAAGCTTGGCCCGCAGCATCCGCCCATCCCCGGCGTGCACAATTCCGGGTGGGTGCAGTCGCCCGGCGCCAAGGCGCTGGCCGATCCCGCGCAATATGCGCGACTGGAAGCCTTTGTGAAAGGCGTGGTCGGCGCCTTCGCGCATGACGACCGCATCCTGGGCTGGGATGTGTGGAACGAGCCCGACAACACCAATGGCAGCTCCTATCAGGATACGACCCAGGCGCGTTACGACCAGGTCGCGTTCCTACTGCCAAAGGTTTTTGAGTGGGCGCGCAGCGCCGACCCGTCACAGCCGCTGACCAGCGGCATCTGGCACCACGATCACTGGGAGAACCTGGCCAGCCTGAACAGCGTGGAAAAGACCCAGCTCACCCAGTCCGACGTGATCAGCTTTCATGATTACAGCTGGCCGGAAACCTTCGAGGCGCGGGCGAAATCGCTGGAGACTTATGGCCGTCCCATCATCTGCACCGAGTACATGGCGCGTGGCGCAGGCTCGACCTTTGATACCATCCTGCCCATCGGCAAGAAGCACAATGTCGGCATGATCAATTGGGGCTTCGTCAATGGCAAGACCCAGACCGACATGCCCTGGGACAGCTGGCAGCGACCTTATACCCTGCGGCCGCCGACCGTGTGGTTCCACGATATCTTCCGCGCGGACGGCACGGCGTACCGGTCGCGGGAAAGCGCCATCATAAAAAGGCTGAGCGCGGCGCCCAGGACCATCGTACCGGCCGAATAGATCACTTCCATGGTGTGGGCTCCGGGATGAAGTCGGTGGGTGCCTCGGCATGTTTCGAGCCGAAGTCGGCCGGCGAGACGATTTCCAGATATTCCATGTCGGGGGAGTAATTGAACAGGCAATGCACCATGCCGGGGCGCTGGTGCACCACATCGCCTTCTTCCACCAGGGTGACCTTGTCCTCATACATGAACTTGGCCCAGCCCTTCATCATCATCACGATCTGGAAATCGCAGACGTGATAATGCCAGCCGGTGCCTTTGGTGGGCGGCTCGTTGGCGCGCACCAGATACCTCACCTTTGGTGGCGCCGGCGATGCCTAGATCGCGATACAGGAAGAAGTCGCGCAAGCCGCCGCGCTTGAATTCGGTATCGCCCGGTTTGACATTGCTGAAGAAGGTTCTGGTCGGCTCCTGGCCCATTGCGGACTCCAGTGCTGCGTCGCATTATTAAGGAATAAAATCTAAACATTTAAAATATCTAATTAAAATTAGGCTTGGCGAACGTTTCTGGAGCAGACTGGTGAAAAAATGTGCGTCGCAGCATGAGACTAGGGGCGCGCGCCCATCAATGTGACGCCATGGGCCTTCCACACCGGGACCGCTGCGGGCGCGGTGATGAAGCTCAAAAAGGCTTGGGCATTCTCCGAGGCATTGCTGGCGGTGGCGATCCCGCCAGCAAAATCCACGCTGGCGCTATAGACATCCGGGACAGGTCCGACCAGCACGGCATTCTTGTTCGTCATCAGCTCGGGCAGCATTTGCAGGGCGATGTCCGCACGCCCCGAAGTCAGCGCCGTTATCGCCAGGCCCTGGACCGACACGCGCTTGACGCCCTTAAAGTCAGGACCGGACAGCATTCGATCGATCACCGGCCCTGCCGAGGTGTCGGCCATGGGATCGGCATAGGCGCCCCTGCTGGCCGCGAGCACAGCGGCGCGGAATTTCTCCAGCGTGGAAAATCGGGCACCGATGCGCCCGCCTTCACGCTCACGCCGACCGTGATATGGCCCAGGGGCATCATGCCGGAGACGGTGGACAGGGTAATGATGTCGGCGGTGGGCAGCAGCACCACATCGACGGGACCGCCCGCCTTGAGCGCGCCAAGCGTCTTGTCGCGCGAGCCGCCCGCCACCGTCACGGGGATACCGGTTTGTTGGGTAAATTGCGTGGCCAGCGCGGCAACGCCCGGCGCCGCAGAAGCTGGTATCAGCGGCCTTGGCCGCGCCGCCGATTAGCAGCGCGGCCAGCAGGAAAGCGCTAGACCGTCTTGGGATCCACATTCAGGACATCAACCATATACTTGATGTTGCCCTTCAGCACTTCTTCCATGTTGCTCCCCTTGGGGATCATGGAGGTATCCAGGTCGAGCACGACCCAGCCCTTGAA
>JAPLPI010000247.1 GCA_026400305.1 Alphaproteobacteria bacterium
CTGGCGATGGAGTTCGGCGCTTCATCGGAAGATATTGCCCGCACCTGCCATTCGCATCCGACTTTGAGCGAAGCCGTGCGTCAGGCCGCGATGGGCGTTGAAGGCTGGACCATGCAGACATGAATTCGCGCGTTAGCGCGAATTCATGTCAGGTGATGGCGGCGTTTAAAGCGCGCTGCCAATCCAGGTGACGATCCCGATAAAGACGAAGAATCCCACCCAAGTCAGGCAGAACATGAGGGCGCAGTGATTCTGTTCCTTGTGGAATGCATCAATCGGATGATGCACCACAGTCATGGGCGGCTCCCGTATTCGACGCTCTAAGGCTAGACCCTTTCAGCCCTTGCGGGAACGCACATTCTGCGCCGCAACGCAGCAATATCTCAGCGTATTGGCAGCCGCATATGCTCGGGGCGCACGCCCATGCCGATGAAGCGGGCGGGAAGCTGCCGCAGCCACGGCCAGGCGTTTAGCAGCCGCACGGTCCCGGGCGGCTTGGGCGTCTTCACCGCGGCCAGTGTGGGCGCCAGCTTGAATTTCTGCGCTATCAACTGGAAATCCTGGATCACCCTGGTGGGGAATTGCCGCCGCTTCTGGACCTTCTTCAAGTCGCGGAACGTCGGCACGCTGCGGGTCAGCACGGGGCTGAGGATGTTGGCCGTCGCTACCGCGTCCTGGATGGCGAGGTTGATGCCCACCCGCCGATTGGCGACATGGTGTGGGCGGCATCACCGATAAAAAGCAGGCCGGGGCGCGCCCATTTTTTCAGCCGGTTCACCGCGACGGTCAAAAGCTTGATCCGGTCGAAGTCCTTGATCGCCTCGTCGATGCGGTCCGCGGCGAATCCGGCGATGGATTTCAGGCGATTTCGGAATTTGGTTAGGCCGTCTGCCTTGATGGTGTCGAAGCCGCCCTTGGGGATCAGATAGGCGCACTGCCAGTAATTGGTGCGATAGATCATCACGAATAACTGGCCGTCCCGCACCTTGCCGATCAGGTCGGCGGGATCGCCCGGCAGCACTGGCAGGCTCAGCCACAGCATGTCGAACGGCGCGCCCAGATCGTCAACCTTCAGGCGGGACTTGTCGCGCAAGGTGGAATGGCGGCCATCGGCGGCAATGGTCAGCTCGGCCTTGATCTGGACGTTCCCGGCCGGCCCCATCGCCAGAACCCCACAGATGCGCTCGCCCTGCGCAATCATGTCCTTGACTTGGGTCTGCATCAGCAGATGGAAGTTGGGCAGCTTTCTTCCCTGCGCGGCCAGAAAATCCAGGAAGTCCCATTGCGGCATCAGGGCGATGAACTTGGCAGCGGTGGGAAGGTAGCCAAAGTCGGCGATGGTGAAATGCTCGTCGCCGATCTCGATATTGCCGGTGCGACCGCGGGTGTGAGGCAGCTTGAGGAATTCCTCCAGCAGGCCCAGCTCATGCATCACCTGCAAGGTGGAGGGATGCGCCGTGTCGCCGCGGAAATCGCGCAGGAAGTCCTTGTGCTTTTCCAGCACCGTAACGTCCACCCCGGCCCGGGCCAGCAGGTAGCCGCACATCATGCCGGCCGGGCCGCCGCCCGCGATCACGCATGTGGTGGAAAGCGTTTCCAAGTCTATCCCCTTAAGAGGGCCCCTTGCCCTTGCTGGGCGTTGGTCTAACCTTCGTTGGGCATGCGCGCCAATCGTATCCGCGAATTATGGGCTTCAGGCAAGCCGGCTTTGAATTGCTGGATCACCCTGCCGGGGACCCTGGCGGCGGAGATGCTGGCGCATCAGGGCTGGGACAGCCTGACCGTGGATTTGCAGCATGGCGCCAGCGATTTCACTTCCATGTGCGCGATGTTCGCCGCCATCTCCACCACCGACACCGTGCCGCTGATGCGGGTGGCGTGGAACGCGCCGGGCGATGTGATGAAGGCGCTGGATGCCGGTGCCTATGGCGTGATCTGCCCCAATATCGAAAGCGTGGAAGAGTGCGAGCGCTTTGTCGGCGCCTGTCACTATCCGCCGGACGGCTATCGCAGCTTCGGGCCCAAGCGCGGCTTGCTCTATGGCGGCAAGGACTATGTCCATCACGCCAACAAGACGATTTTGACCATCATTCAGATCGAAACCCTGAAGGGCCTTCAGAATGTGGACGACATCGCCGCGGTGAAGGGCCTGGACATGCTGTATGTCGGCCCGTCCGACCTAGGGCTCGCGCTGGGGTGTGAGGCCAAACAGAACCAGACCGACCCGGTGGTGATGGATGCCATCGACAAGATCTTGGCGGCCGCCAAAAAGGCAGGACTGAAAGCCGGCATGCATTGCACCAGCGCCGAATATGCGCAGCAAATGATCGAGAAGGGCTTTGATTTTCTCACCGTCATCTCGGACGAGAATCTGCTGGCGCGCGGCGCCGCCGAACGCGCCAAGCTGGCTTGATGCGATGAACGGCGCCGAAAGCTTGGTCCATACGCTGGCGGACAGCGGCGTCGAAATCTGCTTCGGCAATCCGGGTACTTCGGAAATGCATTTCGTGGCGGCGCTGGACCGCGAGCCACGGATGCGCGGTGTCTTATGCCTGTTTGAAGGCGTGGCGGCGGGGGCGGCCGACGGCTATGCCCGCATGACTGGCAAGCCGGCGGCGACCTTGTTGCATCTGGGGCCGGGCTTCGCCAACGCGATGTCCTTTTTGCACAATGCCCGCAAGGCCGGCCAGCCGGTGGTCAATATCGTAGGCGACCATGCCACCAGCCATTCCCAATATGTTCAAGCGCCGCTGACCTCCGACATTATGGCGATTTGCGGCGGCGTATCAGATTGGCTGCATCAAAGCCGGTCGGCGGATGCGGTGGCGGGCGACGGCGCCCGCTGCGTTCAGGCGGCGCGCAGTGCGCCCGGACAAATCGCAACATTGGTGCTGCCTGCCGACTGCGCCTGGAACGATGCGCACCAGCCTGTCAGGCCGCTGCCGGTGGCGCCGCCTGGCGCGGTCGACGGCGCGGTGATCGACCGAGTTGCCGCTGCGCTCAGGAACGGTAAGAAGACGGCGCTGTTGATGCGCGGCCGCTGCCTGGAGCGCGCCGGTGTGGAAGGGGCCGGCCGGATTGCAGATGCAACTGGGGCGCGGCTGTTTCATGATTATTTCACCCCGCGCATGACCCGCGGCGATGGACTGCCCGAAGTCGAGCGCGTGCCCTATTTCGCCGAGGACATTGTCAAATTCCTAAAGGGGCTGGAGCAAATCGTGCTGGTGGGCGCGCCGCCGCCGGTCACTTTCTTCGCTTATCCCGGCAAGCCCAGCTGGGTGACGCCCGAAGGCTGCGAGTTGCTGATGCTTGCCTCACCGCAAGAAGACAGCGTGGGGGCACTAGCCCAGCTGGCCGATGCGCTGGGCGCGCGCGCGCCAGGCCGCCTGGTGCGCCGTGTGACGCTGGGCATGCCGCAGCATGGCGCATTAGACAGCTTCAGCATGGGTGCTATCATCGCGCGGCTGATGCCGGACAACGCGATCCTGTCGGATGACTCGCTCACCGCCGGCATGGGGCTGCAGGCCTCGTTAAAGCATGGGCCCCTGCATGACTGGATCGTGCTGACCGGGGGTGCCATCGGCGATGCCCCGCCCATGGCGGTGGGCGCAGGTCTGGCGTGCCCGGAGCGCAAGGTGATCGCGGTGACCGGCGACGGGGCGGCGATGTATTCTCTGCCAGCGCTATGGAGCATGGCGCGCGAGAAGCTGGACGTCACCATAATCGTCTGTGCCAACCGCACCTACAACATCCTCAATATCGAACTGGGGCGGGTGGGTGCGCTCAATCCCGGGCCCAAGACGCTTTCGATGCTGGACCTTCACGATCCGGTGCTGGATTTTGTGAAGATGGCGCAAGGCATGGGCGTGGAAGCCAGCCGCGCCGAAACCACCACCGAATTCGCCGCCCAGTTCGCCGATGCCATGCAGACACGTGGCCCA
>JAPLPI010000303.1 GCA_026400305.1 Alphaproteobacteria bacterium
TCGCAGGCATGCAGCGCCGTGACGATATCCACCGCGCCCAGCGCGCTTTCTGCGATCTTGCCTTCGACAAAATCCATGCGGTCAAAACCGCTTTCGGCCGCGATTTTTTTCGCGGTTTGTATAAGGTCGGCGCGCGCTTCCACCGCTATCACCCGGCCGCGACCTACCTTGGCGAAATACAGATCATACAGAATGAACCCGAGATAAGACTTGCCCGCGCCCAGATCAGCCAGCACCGGCTGGTCTTTTTCCGCCTTTTTGTTTTGACCTACCGCTTCTCTACTTGAGGCCATTGCCGCATCGATCGCCGGCTTGATCAGCTGCGCCAGGTGCTGCACCTGTTTCAGCTTGCGGCGCGAATCCGCATTCAGCCCACCATTGTGGGTAAGGATATTCAGCGCCTTCAGCAGCGCCACCGACTGGCCCGGCCACAAATCGCCGACTTCGTTCTTTTGCGACTTCATCTGCTGCGCCATCCGTCAAACATGTGCCGCACGCCATACCAGTAATTGTAGGCGCGCACCGCCCAATAATTCATCTCGTCCCATGCCGCCGGCGGCGTCAGGTCGTCCCAATCCGGTGACAGCGCTTTTTCAATCCGGTGCGCCATATAGATGCGCCGCCGCTCCTGCCAGTAATGCACGAAAGTCTCGTGCACCTCGGACACCGGGATCTGGTTCAGCCGCACCGCCTCGCTTAGGGCGAATTGCTCCAGGGTGGGAAATTTCCGCGCCCGCCCGATCAGCGCATCGACAAAGGCCAGCGTGTCTTCCAGCAGCGGTGCATGGGCCGGCGTGACCCCGATCAGGCCGGAATTGAACATCCAGCTATTTTCGATGTCGTAGCGGTAAGAGCCCAGATGCGGCAGCCGGGTGCGGAAGCCTTTCAGCGCCGGAAAGGGATTGCGCAGCTCGAAGCGGTTCATCACCACCGCCGTCTTTGTCACCGACCAGACTTCCTCCGGCGCCAGCTTGGCCGACACCTCGGCATGGAAACCGGGCCGGATGATGGAGTCGCTGTCCACAAAACAGACAGGCCCAGCAAACCGCCCCAGCGCGTCCAACACCGCGGCCGGCTTGATGCGATGATGGTAAAGCCGCCCGCCCGACCAGTCCGCCACCTGTCCGGCAATGTCCACCACCTCGACCGGCCAGCTCCGGTAGCGGCCCGGCGCGTCCGTATAGACCGCGATCCTGGCATCCGGGGCGTCTGCTATCTGCTGACGGAGTGAAATCAGGCTGTATTTCAGCTCCCGCCGATATTTCGGCAAGCCTCCATAGTCGAGATAAAGGTAATGCAGCATCGGCGGGTTATAGCCGGAAAGGCGTTGGAATGGGGGGCGGGCATCTGCTAGACCCCCACGCAAATGACCGACCTGTCCAAAATACGCAACTTTTCCATCGTCGCCCATATCGACCATGGCAAATCAACCCTGGCCGACCGGCTGATCCAGTTCACCGGCACTGTCTCCAGCCGCGAGATGACCAACCAGATCCTGGATTCGATGGATATTGAGCGGGAGCGGGGCATCACCATCAAGGCCCAGACCGTGCGGCTGGATTACAAGGCCCAGGACGGCCAGGACTATGTCCTGAACCTGATGGACACGCCGGGCCATGTGGACTTCGGCTATGAGGTGTCACGGTGCCTGGCCGCCTGCGAAGGCGCGCTACTGGTGGTTGACGCCTCCCAGGGCGTGGAAGCTCAGACCCTGGCCAATGTTTATCAGGCGATCGATGCGGGCCTGGACATCCTGCCGGTGCTCAACAAGATCGATCTGCCGGCCGCCGAGCCCGAGCGAGTGAAGGCCCAGATCGAGGATGTGATCGGCATCGACGCATCCGAAGCCATCGCGATTTCCGCCAAGACCGGCATCGGCATCGACCTGGTGCTGGAAGCGGTGGTCAAGCGCCTGCCCCCGCCTAAGGGCGAGCTGAATGCGCCGCTGAAGGCGCTGCTGATCGATTCCTATTACGACGCCTATCTGGGCGTGGTGGTGCTGGTGCGCATTATCGATGGCGAACTGAAGAAGGGTCAGAAGATCCGCATGATGGCGGCTGATGCCGTCTATCAGGTGGAACAGATCGGCGTCTTCAAGCCCAAGAAGGTCGGAGTCGCAAGGCTAGGCCCCGGCGAGGTCGGCTACATCACCGCCCAGATCAAGCAGGTTGCCGATACCAAGGTCGGCGACACCATCACCGACGAGCGCAAGGGCACCGCCCTGGCCCTGCCCGGCTTCAAGTCGGCGCAGCAGGTGGTGTT
The DNA here is from genome assembly GCA_026400305.1 of Alphaproteobacteria bacterium. Lineage (GTDB taxonomy): Bacteria > Pseudomonadota > Alphaproteobacteria > Micropepsales > Micropepsaceae > Rhizomicrobium. The sequence goes on from JAPLPI010000303.1 coordinate 2,263, forward strand.
CTGCGGCCTGTTCCCAGTGGATGCAGCGCTGTTCGAAGATCTGCGCGAAGCGCTGGGCAAGCTGCATCTCAACGATGCCAGCTTTACCTATGAGACCGAATCCAGCGCCGCGCTGGGCTTTGGTTTCCGTTGCGGCTTCCTGGGGCTGTTGCACCTGGAAATCGTCCGTGAGCGGCTGGAACGTGAATTCAATCTGGACCTGATCACCACCGCGCCATCGGTTATCTATCATATCTACATGAATGACGGCTCGATGAAGGAGCTGCACAATCCGGCGGATATGCCGGATGTTACCTTTATCGATCACATCGAAGAGCCCTGGATCAAGGCGACGGTGCTGGTGCCGGATGAATATCTGGGCAGCGTCCTGAAGCTGTGCGAGGACCGCCGCGGCCGCCAGGTTGAGCTCACCTATGCGGGCAACCGCGCCATGGTGATGTACATGCTGCCGCTGAACGAAGTAGTTTTCGACTTCTATGACAGGCTTAAAAGCGTGTCGCGCGGCTATGCCAGCTTCGATTATCACATCGAGAAATACGAGGAAGGAGACCTGGTGAAGATGTCCATCCTGGTCAATGACGATCCGGTGGATGCGCTGTCCATGGTCGTCAACCGCCAGCGCGCCGAAGGCCGCGGCCGTGCGATGTGCGAAAAGCTAAAGGACCTGATCCCGCGCCACATGTTCAAGATCCCGATCCAGGCGGCCATCGGCGGCAAGGTGATCGCGCGCGAAACCCTCAGCGCCCTACGCAAGGACGTGACGGCGAAATGCTATGGCGGCGACATCAGCCGCAAACGCAAGCTCCTCGACAAGCAGAAAGAGGGCAAGAAGAAGATGCGCCAGTTCGGCAAGGTGGAGATTCCGCAGGAGGCCTTCATCGCCGCGCTCAAGATGGACGACAACTGACGTGCCCACGGTCGCACTGATCGATTATGGCTCCGGCAATCTGGCCAGCGCGGCGAAGGCATTGGCGCGCGCCGCCAATGGCAAGTTCGACATCGTCACCACCGCCGATCCGGAAGCTGTGCTGGAAGCCGAACGCGTCGTGTTGCCCGGGGTCGGCGCCTTTGCCGATTGCATGAAGGGCCTCTCGTCGGTGCCGGGCATGGTCCCGGCCCTGCGCGACAAGGTGCTGAAAGAGGGCGCGCCATTTCTGGGTATCTGTGTCGGCATGCAATTGCTGGCGACCGTAGGTGTCGAGTTCGGCCACCATGCTGGCCTGGGCTGGATTGCGGGCGAGGTCGCGAAAATCACACCCGATGATCCCGAATTGAAGATCCCGCACATGGGCTGGAACGAGTTGAAGATCGAACAGGATCACCCCTTGCTAGAAGGCATTCCTTCCGGCAGCCACGCCTATTTCGTTCATAGCTTCCAGCTCAAGCCGGCCCTGCCCGACGACCTGCTGGCCACCACCGATTATGGCGGGGCGCTGACCGCCATGGTGGGCAACGAGAATGTCGCCGGCACCCAGTTCCATCCGGAAAAGAGCCAGTCCACCGGCATCAAGCTGCTGGAAAATTTCTTGAAGTGGCGTCCATGATTATCTTCCCGGCCATCGACCTGAAGGACGGTGTCTGCGTCCGCCTGAAGAAAGGCGTGATGGAAGACGCCACCGTGTTCAACACCGATCCCGGCGCGCAGGCGAAAGCCTTTGCCGATCAGGGCTTCCAGTGGCTGCACTGCGTCGACCTGAACGGCGCCTTTGCTGGCCACAGTGCCAATGCCGAAGCCATAAAATCTATCCGTGCCGCCACCCCCTGCCCCATCCAGCTAGGCGGCGGCATCCGCGACATGGCCGCGGTCGAGGGTTGGCTGGCGGCCGGCATCACCCGCGTCATCCTGGGCA
>JAPLPI010000007.1 GCA_026400305.1 Alphaproteobacteria bacterium
GCCAGGGTGGCGTGGCCGCACAAATCCACTTCGCGGTTGGGTGCGAACCAGCGCAGGTCATAGGTGCGCGCGCCGGTTTTCACGAAGAAGGCGGTTTCCGCGACATTGTTCTCGGCCGCGATGCGCAGCATAAAATCCGCATCCAGCCAGCGTTCCAGCGGCACGATGGCCGCAGGATTGCCTTCCAGCGGTTTTCTGGCGAACGCGTCCACCTGCCAGATCTTGAGCTTCATGGCTTTCCCCTCAATCAGAAGAAAAACCTAGCGCGCCCGCGCATGCGGGGAAGTGCTATTCGCGCATGCTTGTTATGCGGGCGCTGGCAGGGCGGCGGTGTTCATCGCCGCCTTCATGCCGCGCTGGAGCTTCTCAAAGGCTCGCACTTCGATCTGGCGCACCCGCTCGCGGGAAACGCCATATTTCTGCGACAGCTCTTCCAGCGTGGCCGGTTCGTCCTTCAGCCGGCGGGCCTGGATGATGTCGCGCTCGCGGTCGGTCAGGTCCTTCATGGCGCCGGTCAGCAGCGCATGGCGGTTGCCCATTTCCTCGCGCTCGGCCAGTAGGGTTTCCTGGTCGGCGGTATCGTCCGCCAGCCAGTCCTGCCATTCGCTTTCGCCGTCCGAGCGCAGCGGCGCGTTCAGCGAGGCATCGCCCCCCGACAGACGGCGATTCATGTCCGTCACTTCAGTCGCGGTGACGCCCAGCTGGTCCGACAGAGTCGCCAGATGCTCAGGGGTCAGATCGCCCTCCTCGATGGCGCCGATATTGTTCTTGGCCTTGCGCAGGTTGAAGAACAGCTTCTTCTGGGCGGCCGTGGTGCCCATCTTCACCATCGACCACGAACGCAGCACATATTCCTGGATCGAGGCACGGATCCACCACATGGCATAGGTGGCTAGGCGGAAGCCGCGATCGGGATCGAAGCGTTTGACCGCCTGCATCAGCCCGACATTGCCTTCGGAGACGATTTCGGAAACCGGTAGGCCATAGCCGCGGTACCCCATGGCGATCTTGGCGACCAGGCGTAGATGGGAGGTGACCAAGCGGCGCGCGGCCTCCGGGTCTTCATGTTCCTTCCAGCGCTTGGCGAACATGTATTCGTCTTCAGGCGTCAGAAGCGGAAATTTTCGGATCTCGGTGAGATACCGCGACAGACCGCCTTCGCCCGATAGGACGGGAAGACCACGACCACTCATAATTCCCCCTTATCCGGGCGTAAGAAATGATGACGCCTGAGCGCCCCAGCAGTTGAGAGGAGATAAGCAAGTTTAAGGCTTATTCAATCCCCGAAGGGCGGCAACAAGTTCCGCAAAATCCACAGGCCAGGTGGCCTCGAAACGCAAGGTCTTGTGCAGGCTAGGGTGCTGGAATCCCAGCACAAAAGCGTGCAGCGCCTGGCGGGAAAAATCCGCTGCCACTGTAAACGCATGGGTCTCGGCGTCCGTCCGGCCCCGGGGCGGGGTGCGGGCGCGGCCATATTGGGGATCGCCGATCAGGGGATGGCCCAGATGGGTGAGATGGACGCGGATCTGATGGGTGCGCCCGGTTTCCAGGCGGCATTCGATCAGCGAGGCAAAGGGCCGTTCCACCGGCCCGAATTTTTCCAGCACCTGATAGCGCGTTGCCGCCTTCTTGCCGCCAGCACGCAGCACGCTCATGCGCTTCCTGTCGAACGGGCTGCGGCCGATCTGGCTTTCGATCCGCCCGGTGGAATCGCGCGGAGCGCCCCACACCACGGCGTTATATGCGCGCTCGATGGTGTGGTTGGCGAATTGCTTCGCCAAGCTGGCCATGGCGCGTTCGGTCTTGGCCGCCACCAGCAGGCCCGAAGTGTCTTTATCAAGCCGGTGCACGATGCCGGGCCGCGCCTCGCCGCCGATGGACAGCATGCCCGGCCCGCAATGGGCGATCAGGGCATTTACGAGTGTTCCGTCGGGGTTACCGGCGGCAGGGTGGACCACCAGCCCGGCGGGCTTGTTGATGACGATCAGCTCCTTGTCCTCATAAATCACCTCCAGTGGGATGTTCTGGCCCTGCGGAATGGCGGGCGCGGTCGGTGGTATGGTCACGGTGAACGCATCCCCCAGTTTGACCCGGTGGTTGGCGTCTTTTATCGTCTTTTCGCCCAACAACACCGCCCCGCCTTCCAGCAGCTGCTGAAGGCGCGAGCGGGAAAAGTCGGGCAGGGCGGCGGCCAGGAAACGGTCCAGCCGCCAGCCCGCATGCGGATCCTCCGCAAGCGCGGTGCGCGCATCCTGGGAGAGCTTCGTGCCGGATTCCGTATCGCACATGCCTGAACCATCTTCGCGGGCAGCGACAAGCCGCCGGATCGCATTTGTCCTCGTCATTATCATGAGCGGGCTCGTTGTGCTGGCTCTTTTGGGGGTCGTCTGGGGCTTTATCCGCCAGAGCCAGGTTTTTATGGCGGCCCGCGGCCACAAGGCGGCGCCGGTCTTGGCGACGAACGCCGCGCCGGGTGCGGCCGCGGTCCTCTCCCTGGCGCCGGGGGCGCGCATTGTTTCGGTCAGCACCGATGCGGGCAAGCTGGTTCTGCATGTCCATACTACCACCGGCGGCGAGGTAGAGATCATCGACCTGGCCACCGGTAAACTGACCGGTCAGGTCATAACCGCACCATGATGTCGGTGCTGATGCCACAGGAATTGCGGCGTCGGATACTGGAAGAAGCGCGCATGGCCCATCCCGCCGAATGCTGCGGCTTGCTGGAAGGCGCGCGAGAAGGCGGGCGCTTCCGCATCACCGCCCTCTATCCGGCGCGCAACCTCAGCAGCGATCCGCACCGGTTCGAAATAGATCCGCGTGACAGGATCGCGGCACAGCGGCGGGCGCGGGAACAGGCGGCGGCGGTGATCGGCTGTTACCATTCCCATCCGGATGGCCAGGCGATGCCGTCCATCGCCGACCGCGCGGGCGCCGGCGAAGATGATTTTCTCTGGCTGATCGCGGGTGGCGAAGTGTTGAGCGCGTTCGTTTATTCGCGCGGCGCGTTTACCGGCGCCGACTGGGTGACGTCGTCAGCATAGTTTTGATATTCGCCATCCGGGAACAGCACATCATTGGAGCTGATCCGGTTCAGTACCTGGCCATTCTCGTCGGCAATCTCAATGATGCGGCCATCAAGTTCGTCGCCATGCAGCAGTCTTTCACCAATGATCTCGCGGCCTGTGTTGATCGCTTCGTGGCGCGCCGCCCGCAAATCGGAGTGCTCCTGGCCTTCGGCATCGGTGCTGAGCGTGCCGCCTTGGCGGGCATGGAAGAAATAGCGGGCATGGCGGGTTAGCCTGTTGATTCAACACCCTAACACCCCAAAGCGGCTGGCGTTCCGGTCTCGATTGTCAGCAGCGGGAACTTGCGGCTTGCGGCTTTGCCCCGCTATAAGCGCCGTCCCGCTGGCCCCCATCGTCTAGCGGTCAGGACGCGGCCCTCTCAAGGCTGAAACAGGGGTTCAATTCCCCTTGGGGGCACCAATGATTTCAATAGGTTAGCAGGAATCGTTGCCCCGGTCGGCTAGGCCGAACAAGAATCGAACAAGAATGGAGAACGGACGACTTCGCGTCTCTTTTGATCGAGGGTCGCCATCTACGTTTCCTTCCCCTCTTGTTGGGGACCGGAAAACGTCTTGTTGATCGCCTTAAAGAGCTTATCCGCACGATCAATGAGAGCTTTCGGAAGGTCGTCTATCTTTTTTGCGCTATCGACGCGCTTCAAGATTTCACCGAGGACGCGTGTCTTACTCTTCGCGTCTCTAAGCGAATAAACTGCAACTCGATTCTGCTGGGTTTATATGGCGTCCTTCACTCCTTACCACAGCCAATACTTGGCCCATCGGCTGACGCTGGAAGGCGTTGGGGACGAGGCATTTGCCCGCTCGCTG
>JAPLPI010000015.1 GCA_026400305.1 Alphaproteobacteria bacterium
CGATCATGGCGCCAAAGCCGACATAGGCTTCGTCCTGCAGCCGCAGGGTTCCGGTCTCCTGGCCTTTCGGCAAAAGCCTTTCCGGCGCCAGTTTCTCGCAGCCCAGTCCGACCACCAGAACTTCGCCGCCGAAGTTGGGATTGCCCGCCAGGTTCTGCAGGGTGCGGATCGGCACTATGGCGGCGGGGGCGTTGATGGCGACGCCGCAGCCATAGGCATGGGTCAGCACCACCACGTCATCGACATTGGGATACTTGGGCAGCAGCTCGGCCTTGATGCGCTTAAGGGCGAAATCCATGGTGCCGGAAACGCATTGCACGCTGGTGGACACCGCCAGGATGTTCTTGGTCCCTACCGTGCCATCGGCGTTGCGATAGCCTTCGAACGTATGACCGATCAGCGGCTCCGGCTTGGGCGGCGGGCGGGTCGCCATCTCCAGCTGGTCCAGCGGCGGGGCGGTGCCCATTACCACAATGTCTTCATTGACCCAGTCGCCGCGCTTGATCGCGCCCTTGGCGGTGCCGATCACTTCGTTGTAGCGGATGATGTTGCCGCCATCGGCGATGTCGGCCAGCGCCACTTTGTGGCCCTGGGGCACGAAATGGTTCAGTACCAGCCCGTCAGCGAAAGTGCTGCCGGCGGGCAGGCCCAGCCCATTGACGATGATGGCGACATTGTCGCTGGGCGCCACCTGGATGCGGCGCGGTTCTTCATGTGGTGGCTTGGCTTGGACGTTCATGGGGCGATTATAGCAGCAACTTTTTTTTAATTGCCGCGCAATTTACCGGAAAATCGACGTTCGATTTGCCGGATTGCGCTTACCGAACTAGGCAGGGATTTTTGGGATCGAATTTCCAGCTCGGGATCAGGAACTGCATGGCGGCGGCATCGTCGCGGGCCCCGTCGCCTAGTGTTTTGTAGGTGACATGGGCCTTTTCGACTTCGGCCATATCGAGTTCCACGCCCAGCCCGCCACGTTTCGGCACCTGCACCAGCCCGCCCTTGATCTGGAACGGCTCCCTAGTCAGGCGCTGACCGTCCTGCCAGATCCAGTGGGTGTCGATGGCGGTGATGTTGCCGGGCGCTGCCGCCGCGACATGGGTGAACATGGCCAGCGAGACGTCGAAATGGTTGTTGGAGTGGCTGCCCCAACGCAGGTCCCGGTCGGCGCACATCTGGGCGACGCGCACGCTGCCGGCCATGGTCCAGAAATGCGGATCGGCCAGCGGAATATCCACCGAGCCCAGGTCCATCGCATGTACCATCTGGCGGAAGTCGGTGGCGATCATGTTGGTGGCGGTGGGCAGCCCGGTAGCGCGGCGGAACTCCGCCATGATCTCGCGCCCAGAATAGCCGGCTTCGGCGCCGCAGGGGTCCTCGGCATAGGCCAGGACGTCGCCGCGGCCCTTGCACAGGCCGATCGCTTCCTTCAGCGACCAGGCGCCGTTGGGGTCCAGGGTGATGCGCGCGTTGGGGAATCGCTTGGCCAAGGCTTCGATGGCCCTCATTTCTTCGGCGCCCGACAGCACGCCCCCCTTGAGCTTGAAGTCATTGAAGCCGTAGCGGGCATAGGCTGCTTCCGCCGTCGCCACGATGGCGGCCGGGGTCAGTGCTTCCTCGTCGCGTATTTTGATCCAATCATCGCCCTTTTGATCATGGCGATAGGGCAGATTGGTCTTCTTCCTGTCACCGATGAAGAAGAGGTATCCCAGCATCTCCACCGCCTCGCGCTGCTGGCCGTCGCCCAGAAGCGCCGCCACCGGCACGTCCAGATGTTGACCCAACAGATCGAACAGGGCGCATTCCAGCGCCGCCTGGACATGTACGGTAACGCGCAGGTCGAAGGTCTGCAGGCCGCGGCCGCCGGTATCGCGGTCCGCAAAACGCTGGCCCACAGTGCTGAGAATGTTCTTCCAATGGCCCAGCCCCTGGCCAACCACCAGGTCACGGGTTTCTTCCAGGGTCTGGCGGATCTTTTCGCCGCCCGGTACTTCGCCCAAACCGGTATTGCCGGCGCTATCGTTCAGAATCAGCAGGTTGCGGGTGAAGAAGGGCCCGTGCGCGCCCGACAGGTTCAGCAGCATGCTGTCCTGTCCCGCCACCGGAACAACCTTCATTTCCGTCACGCGCGGCGCGCCGGTCTTGTCCTTACTCATAAACTCGTCCTCAGGCTGTTTTCAGAACTACGCGTTTCAGCTCGCCGGCGATCACGCCATAGCCGATCATGGCGACGATGGAATGGGCGAACAGGAACACCAACGCCAGATTCCAGTCATTGCCCGTGGCTTTCAAAATATAGCCGATCACGATGGGCGTGAAGATGCCCGCCGCATTGCCGAACAGGTTGAATACGCTGCCTGCCAGGCCGGTGGCCTCGCGCGGCGCCACATCGCTCATTACCGCCCAGCCCAGCGCCGCCACACCCTTGCCAAAGAAGGCAATGGACATGAACAGCATGATCATGGCCTGCGTGTCCGTATAGTTGCAGGCCAGGATGGCGCAGGAGATGACCAGCCCGATCAGGATG
>JAPLPI010000353.1 GCA_026400305.1 Alphaproteobacteria bacterium
GCAGCTCGACATGGCCAGTGAGGGGAAAGTCTTTCCGCAGCGGATAACCCGAAAAACCGTAATCGGTGAGGATGCGGCGCAAATCCGGGTGATCGGCAAAGGCAATGCCGTACATGTCAAAAGCCTCGCGCTCGAACCAGCCGGCGGCGGGATAGACCCCGATGATGGAGGCGATTGCCTCCCCCTCGCCCACCTGGGTCTTGACGCGGATGCGCACGTTCTTCTTCAGCGACAGCAAGTGATAGACCACATCAAAACGCTTGGCGCGCTGCGGCCAGTCCACGCCGCACACATCGACCAAAATCTTGAAGTCGCAAGCATTATGCAGATGCACCATGGTGCGCAGGGTTTCGGCTGCCACCACGTCGATGGTCAGCTCGCCGCGCGCCATAGTGACGTTTGTCACCGCGCCGCCCAGCGCCGACTTGATGCTTTCGCCAAGAGCGTTTAGATCGCTCATATCAACGCTCGATGGTGCCAGTGCGGCGGATTTTCCGCTGCAGCAGCAGGATGCCGTAGACCAGCGCCTCGGCGGTGGGCGGGCAGCCTGGCACATAAATGTCCACCGGCACGATCCGGTCGCAGCCGCGCACCACAGCATAGGAATAATGGTAATAGCCGCCGCCATTGGCGCAGCTTCCCATGCTGATAACATAACGCGGCTCGGGCATCTGATCGTAGACCTTGCGCAGCGCGGGCGCCATCTTATTGGTCAGGGTACCGGCGACGATCATTACGTCGCTCTGGCGCGGCGAAGCGCGCGGCGCGATGCCGAAACGCTCCAGGTCATAACGCGGCATGGACGCCTGCATCATTTCCACGGCGCAGCAGGCCAGACCAAAGGTCATCCACATCAGCGAGCCGGTACGCGCCCAGTTCACCAGCGCTTCGGAGCTGGTGACCAAAAAGCCCTTTTCGGCCATCTCGGCCTGCAGCGCCTTGAAATAGGGATCATTGTCGGTGATGGCAGCGGCACCGCCTTCAACACCGGCACGGGCCGCGGTTCCGTTTGCGTTCAGGATCACTCCCATTCGAGCGCCCCTTTCTTCCATTCATAAATGAAGCCGACCGTCAGAACGCCCAGAAACACCATCATGGACCAGAAGGCGAAGACGCCGGTGGCGCCCAAGGTGACGGCCCAGGGAAATAGGAAAGCCACTTCCAAGTCAAAGATGATGAACAGGATGGCGACGAGATAGAAGCGCACATCAAATTTCATACGCGCATCGCCAAAGGCGGGGAAGCCGCATTCATAAGCCGACAATTTCTCAGGATCCGGTTTACTGGGCGCGATCACGAGTGGCACCACAATCAGGACACCACCCAGAACGGCCGCAAGCCCGATGAAAATCAGGATCGGCAAATATTCCAGCAGCAGATCTTCCATACGCTATGCCCCGTGGTCCTTGGCCTTGCACTGTGGGCGCCCCGATCAGCCGGACCGGTGTTATTTCGCAGGTGCAGTATAGGCTGGCACTGATCCGGCGCAACGCGGGTTTAAAGAAAGATTCGCCGCAGAAAAACAGAAAAAAATCGACTGTTGCGCGACAGAAGGCGCATGACGAAAAAGCCGTGGGATACACATCCGCATATGCGAACAGTTCTTAAAAACTGGAAAGCCCGCCACACCTACAAGACAGTGGCACTGATGAATGGCGTCAACCCGGCGTATATCGCCCGCAAGCTCGGCCATGCGAACACGGCAATGCTGTTCAAGCACTACGCAAAATGGATTTATGGGGCAGATTCCGGCCTTGGGGCCGGGAAAATGAACACGGCTTTTGGTCCAAAAATGGTCCCAAAAAAATACAGACGCCAATTAAGTCAGAGACTTAATGGCGGGAGCGACGGGGCTCGAACCCGCGACCTTCGGCGTGACAGGCCGACACTCTAACCAACTGAGCTACGCCCCCGCAGCGGTTCCCTTACGGTCGACGCGCGAAGGGGCCGATGTACGGGCGTACCCCTGCCCTGTCAAGCAGTTGGCTCGGGTTACGGCGCGCCGCCACCGCGGCGTCCAGGGCGATGCTCGCCGCCGTCACTGCCCGGCGGCGGCGTGGCGTCAGGCTCGACATCGGGGTCCTTGGGCTTGGCCGCGCCGCCGCGCTGCAATTCCTTGGGCTCCAGCTTGCCATCGTGGTTGGCGTCCAGCTGGTCAAACAGCGAGTAAGGAGCGGCGGAAAATTCTGTGTAATTGATGCAGCCGTCCTGGTTCCAGTCCATCACCGGCGTCGCGGTGGACTGGTCGGCATCCACCCGGCCCTGGTTGATGTCGCCGGCCTGTTCGGGATCCAGACAGCCGCTGTGCTTGGTGTCATGGACGGCGAACTCGGCCTTCAGCCCCTTGATCAGCTCGTCGCGGGTCAGAATGCCGTCATGGTTGGCATCGTATTTCAGGATCATCCCGGCATTGCCGCCGTGATAATTTTCGTCGCGCGGCTTTTCGGCAGCGCGCATCCAGGGCGGCGGCGGCGCGCGGCCGCTGCAGGCGACGAGTCCCAGGGCGCAAAGCAGAGCAAAGGGAAAAAAGCGCAACGGCGTTTCCTTTTGATGCAAGCCTAAACGGCAAAGCCGGCGGACACCAATGACGGACAGGACAGGTAGCCAAACTTCGCCCTTCTGGCTACGGCGCGGAATTTTCATGAGCCGCATCGCGGCGCATGAAAATGGTGGGCGGTGACGGGCTCGAACCGCCGACCCTATCGATGTAAACGATATGCTCTACCAACTGAGCTAACCGCCCGGATACGGCCTCATACCATGCCGCGCGGCGGGGACAAGGCGAGGCTTGCGCCCCAGCATGAGCCACAGCAAACCGCCGGCCATCGCCATCAGCAGCACCGACTTGGCGGTCAGGAATTTCAGGCTGAGGAACGCGGCCAGCAGAACGGCATGCACCGCCATGCCAAACCAGAACCAGCGGAAACCCCGTGGATTTCAGGCGGGGATTCAGTTCAAGGAATCCTTGAGCTGCTTGCCGGCGCGGAAGCGCGGCTGCTTGGACGGCTTGATGGTAATTTCTTCGCCGGTCTGGGGATTGCGGCCCTTGCCACCGGCGCGGGTGGCAACCACGAACACGCCAAAGCCTGTCAGGCGAACCTCTTCACCGGCCTTCAGCGAAGCGGCGATGAGATCGAACACCCCATCAACGGCCTTGGCGGCGTCATTCTTGGGCAGGCCCGTCGTATCCGAAAGCTTCTGGATGAGATCGTTCTTATTCATAGAGTAGTTCCTTTTCTCTGGTCGCTACCGGCCGGGGGGGGCACCGTGACGCGATACTTCTCCCGCTGTCTCAGACTCTATGGGCGGGGCCTTGGCCGCGTAAAGGCGTAAAACCGAGGATTCGGCGGATTTTTGGCTTGGAGCCCAAGATTTTTGATCAAAAGAAAGGGCCCGGACTTGGAAATCTGGGCCCTTGTTCTTCGCGGGAAGGCCGTCAGTTGGTGACGACCGGGTCCTCGCCATCGGTGATC
>JAPLPI010000300.1 GCA_026400305.1 Alphaproteobacteria bacterium
CGCGTGCGGACGGTCTGGGTCGGATCGCGGCCATTGGCGCCAGTACTGCTGCCATCGGCATTGAGACCCTGCACAAAACTACGGGCCGCTGGCGAGGCGCCATTGGTGCCGACGATGTTAAGCGGCTGGCAGCCCACGGAACGGGCGGCCGCGGAACGACAGATAATGCTGCCCACCGGAACGCCCGGGAAGGAGGTCTGGTTGTTGGCGGTCACCTGCACCGCGTCGATCGCGGCGTTGTAATAGGGGGTGATCAGGATGTTTTCGAGCGTGTTGTGGAAGTCCACTTCGCCATGCTGGCCATAAGCCTTGAAGGCCCAGTCGGTGTCGAACAGGTTGAACGAACCTTCTGCGCCCAGGACGTAACGGCGGGTGGTGCGGTTGTTGTAGTTCTCGACGTTCTGCAGCACCGAGTTCTGGGCGCCATACTGCATCTTGCCGGCTGTGTAGCCGGTGGAGAAGCCGTTGGAGACTTTGCCGCCCCCCGGACCACTGGCAATATCGGTAGCGGACGGCGTATAAACGCTGCCGCTGGTGCCGGCGATGCCGCCCACCTGCTGCACGATGCTGGTGAACTGGCTGTTGTAGGCAGCGGTCTGGCCGTTGTTGGCCAAGCAGGCCTGGGCAACGCTGGTCGGCAGGAAGGGATTGTCGCAAGCCATCGACAAGTTGTCCGACTTGAAGAAGGACTGGGTCGGCTTGTCAAAGGTGACGACCTCGCTGTAGATCGCGCTGCCATAGAGCTGGATCTTATCGGTCAGATCGTAGGACAGGCGCATATATGCGTTGCCGCGCACTAGGCGCGCCACGATCGAGTTGTAGCCGCCCTGAGCACCGGCCAGATCACCGCCGAAGCAGTAACCGCCGGAGGAGCAGTTGTTGGTGCCGCCGGCCGCGGTGCGGTTGGGGGTCGCCGGCAGGCCGTTAAAGCCATATCCGTAATCAAACTGGGACGGCGTGCCATTGGCGCCGAACTGGGTACCCTGCAGCGGACCGCGGGTAATCATCCCACCATAGGCCCAGAGCACGTTCTTGCCGTGCAGGCCGTTGATCCACATCGGCGAGCCATTTGGGCAACCATTGGGCTGGCACGTGGCGGCGCTATACATCTGGAGCTGCTGCGGATTCTGCCACCACTTGCGCGCGCCATTCAGGCTGTTGACGCCCGCTTCGCTGGTGAATTCGCCGGAAATTTCGATGTGCGCGCGGCCCCCGAGGAAGTGGGTACCGGCCGCGAATTGAAACTGTGCCTTTCCATCGTCGGCATAATTTGAGATGCCGCCGTTGACGTTCATCTTGAAGCCTTCAAACTTCTTGTCGAAGATGAAGTTTATGACGCCCGAAACGGCGTCGGAGCCCCAGGAGGCCGAGGCACCGCCAGTCACCACGTCCACGCGCAGGATCAGCATTTGCGGGAACTGGCTGATATCGACCACACCCGTGATGTTCGTCGGGATAACACGCTCCCCGTCGATCATGATCAGGTTACGCTGGGTACCGATGCCGCGCAGGTTGAGCGCGGAGATACCATTGACCCCGTTGGACGAACCGCCGTTGCCGACAGTCGTGCCGGTGGAGCCCATCAGCGAGGGAAGCTGTGTGATGGTGGTGAAGACGTTGGCGTTGGCCTGTTTCTCCAGGTCTGCCGAGCTTATCACCGTGGTGGGGGTCGGCGCATCGAAGCCCGCGTTCATAATACGCGAGGACGAGACCGTCACTGATTCTACGTTCTGGGCCTGCGCAAAGGCCGGAGCAGAGACCAGCATGGCCAGTACGGCGGTGCTGCTGGAAAGCGCCAGGCGGCGCTTCGCGCTGCCGGAATTGGTATCAAACAAAATCATTTCCCCCCCTAGATAGTAAAATTTTCTAGCGTCTATATCTTGAAATTATCGCGACAGTGCGAAAATCACAATAGTGTCACCAAAAATCGGACGGCCTTCCCGCTTCATCTGGGTCTCCTGAGAGTGGCAGCCATTGGCACCAACAGCCACATATTGTACGTCTTTTACGCGGTAGGTGATGGGCGGGGTACAGACACCGATGCCTAAATGATACGCCCACAGCTTTTCGCCACTCTTGGCGTCGAAGGCCATGAAGTTGCCCGCCACCTCTCCGGCAAATACCAGATTGCTAGCAGTTGCGAGAATGCCGCCGAACATCAGATGGTCGCTTAGATATTGCCAGGCGATCTTTCCCGTGTTGACGTCAATAGCTGAAATGTTACCAGAATTTGGGATCATCTGGGACGCCAGCGCCGTGCGTTCGGCCTCGGTGGGGACCGCGCTGCCGAACTGCTGGCCGACTTCCGGGGTGCCTGGCACCCAGGGCTTGGTCACCTTCATTTTGTAAATGTGCGGTTCGTTGATCGCCATCGTGTAGAAATAATGGGTCAGCGGCGAGAAGGCCGGCGGCTGCCACATCGCCCCGCCGTGATTGGCCGGATAATAGACCCGCGCCGTTTCATCCGGCGGGATCATCTTCTTGATGGACTCGCTTTGCGGCACGAAGGCGTCGGACTTGCGGATCAGTTTTCCGTTGGCGCGATTGACGATGTAGAGATGGCCATTCTTGCTGGCCTCGGCCGCCGCTTCCACCGTCTTGCCATTCGTGTCCAGCACATCGAAGAGCAGCGTGGGCGCCGCCGAATCCAGGTCCCAGACATCGTGCGGGATCTGCTGATAGTACCAGGCCAGCTTGCCAGTCTTAGCGTGCACCGCCACCATCGAGATGGTGTAGAGATTGTTGCCCTTGCGGAAGCCGCCATAAAGATCGGGGTTGGGATTGCCGGTGGCGAACATCATCAGGTCGCGCTTGGTGTCCACCGCCACCGCGTCCCACATCGAGCCACCGCCGATCTTCCAGCTATCGCCTTCCCAGGCGCCCTTAAAATTGGGATCGTCCGGTCCGGCGGTCAGGTTGAAGCGCCACACCAGCGCGCCGGTTTGCGCATCCAGCGCCTCGACAAAGCCACGTGTGGGCCATTCGGCGCCGCCATTGCCCACTACCACCAGCCCGTTGTGAACCTGGGGCGCGCCGGTGAAGGAATACCAGTGATAGGGCTGGGGCAGGATGTCGGACTTTTTGGTTTTCCAGAGGACCTTCCCGTTTTTCGCATCCAGCGCCACAACGTTGCCATCCACCTGGGCGACGAACACCTTGCCATAGGCCACCGCCACGCCGCGGGCCTGGGGACCGCAACAAAGACTACTGAATTCCAGAACCGGATTGTAGGACCATAGTTCCTCACCCGTGACCGCATCATAGGCCTGGACCACATTGCCTGCGGTCTCCACGAACAGGACGCCGTCGATCTCAATCGGGGTGGCTTCCATGGAGTTGGCCACGCCCGTCTGGATCAGCGCCACTGGCTTGAGCTGCTTCACATTGGAGGCATTGATCTCGGTCAGGGGCGAGAAACGCTGATTGTCATAAGTACGGCCGTGCAGGC
>JAPLPI010000127.1 GCA_026400305.1 Alphaproteobacteria bacterium
CGGCTTCAACTGTTCCAGCAGGCCCGGCTCGAAGGTCAGGGGAACCAGAGCGGGCCGGGTGTCGGTGACGCGCAGACCGACACGCCGCGCGACCTCATAGCCCCAGCCGGTCGCGCCCATCTTGGGAATGGACTTGCCGCCCGTGGCCACCACCAGTGTGGCGCATTCCTGCACCTGCCCATCATCGGTCTGCAGGCTGAAGCCACTCTCTGTCTTCTCGACATACTGCACCTTGGCCTTCAGGCGCAGCTGAACCCTGGCTTTCGCCATCTCGTCCAGCAGCATGTCCACGATCTGCGTCGCCGAACCGTCGCAGAACAATTGGCCCAACGTCTTTTCATGCCAGTCGATGCGGTGGCGCGTCACCAGCGCGATGAAATCCTGCTGGGTGTAACGGCTGAGCGCGGAGATGCAGAAATGCGGATTGGCCGACAGGAACTGCGCCGGTGACGCGCCCAGATTGGTGAAGTTGCAGCGGCCGCCGCCGGAGATGCGGATTTTCTCTCCGGGCGCCTTGGAAGATTCCAGTACCAGCACCTTGCGGCCGCGCTGTCCCGCAACCGCGGCGCACATCATGCCCGCCGCGCCCGCGCCGATGACGACAACATCCCATTTCATGAACGGGTTATGCCGCCGTCAGCGGCAAAAGAACAGAACGCTAGGGCTTGGGCGGCGCGGCCACGAAGGCGGCGGTATCCTTGGAGGCCAGGGTCTCATCACCGGATTTGCTGAAGAAGCCCAGATCGCGCAGCCAATGGACAAAACGATCCTGCCAGGTGCCTTCGGCAGTGAAGTCGCGATATTGCAGGCCATTGCCGTGTGTGCCGCGGGCATAGATATGCATTTCCACATTCGGGATGCCGGCATTCAGCATGGCCGTAAAATATTCGCTGGCCCATACGGCATGCACCTTGTCCTGCCAGCCGGCACCCGCGATGAAGGAGGGCGGCGCATCCTTCGGGATAGGCGGCACGCCATTCTTGCTAGTCCAGGCCGGGGTGAACAGCGAGGGCCCCGGATAGATCGAACCCACGAAATCGGGCCGCGCACTGACACTGCCCAGCGCGGCACCGCCATTCTTGGAATTGAATTCCGGATACTGGATCGCCGATGCCATGGTCAGCTCAGCGCCGGCCGAGAAGCCCACCGCGCCGATCTTGTGCGGATCGATGTGCCATTCGGCTGCATGGGCGCGCACCAGGCGGATGGCCTGCTGCAGGTCGTAAACGCCGTCGGTCTTGGGCTCATAGCCATCGCTGCGCAGCCGGTTGCGCAGGATGATAGTGTTGATGCCGTACTGGAAAAAATAGGGCACCGGATCGGCGCCTTCCAGCCCGATCACCAAGGTGGAATGGCCGCCGCCCGGCGCCAGGATGATGGCGGTTCCGGTGTTGTTGGCGCCCGCCAGATGCACTTCGATGGACGGGTTATGGATGTTGACGATGCGCGACACCCGCCCCGGCACGGCCGGGTCCATAGTGTACTTCTCCGCTTCCGCCACGCGCTTGGCATTCAGGAACGGCGAACCCGCCGGATAAAGCGGCATCACGATACCGCCGGACAGGATGGCCTGGGGCTGATACGGCCCCTTGGTCACCGGCCCCACCTTGGGGACCATCTGCGGCGCAGGCGTCGATTGCGCCAGTGCGGACGTGGCACCGGCCGCGGCCAAAAGGCCGGTGATTATGAATTTGCGCATTTGGATCCCCAACCGTGATCTTGTTGGGTGGAGCATGGAACAGGATTTGAGGATTTGAAAGACCACGGTTTTGGCCTGTATAAAATGAGCCAAAGCTGCGGGAAACGAGGTCTTCGATGACACTGCCAGACGACAAACCGGCCGTGGCCGAAAAGGCCACCGCAACGGCGACCTCCCGCCGCGCTATCATGACGGGCACGACCCTGGCCGCCGGTATGGTGGGCGCCGGCCTGCTTCCACCAGCGCAGGCCCTGGCCGGGGTCCCGCTTCGCGAGCCGATGCCACCACCGCCCCCCGCGCCGCGCGCGGACCTGGTAAATGTGTTCGAGTATGAGGGCCAGGCGCGCTTAGCAGTGGGAGCGGCGAAGTTGGCCCCGGCTGCGGGCAGCGACCGTACCGTCACCGATCGCATCACCCTGCGCCCCCGGATGAATATCCCGACCCGAGAGCTGGACCTGACGACCAGCCTGTTTGGCGACCAGCACTTCACCCCGATCATCGTCGGACCGATGGCCGACCAGAAGCGCTTCCACCCCGAGGGCGAGATCGCCACGGCGCGCGGCGCTTCCGCGGCAAAGGCCGCGATGGTGGTGAGCATCGATGCCAGCATGCCCCTGTCGGCAATCGCGCAAGGCCTCACCACGCCCTTGTGGCTGCAGGTCTATGCCAACAGCCCCAAATTAAAGGACCGGCTTGCCGAGGCCAGCTCAGCCAAGGCCAAAGCGGTGATCGTGACGGTTAATGCCGGTGCCTCCGCCAACGCCCCCGCAACGCCGGATTCAGCCCATATCGATGGGGCCGCCGTCGACGCCGTAGTGAAGAACACGCATTTACCCGTGATCGTGAA
>JAPLPI010000432.1 GCA_026400305.1 Alphaproteobacteria bacterium
CAGGGCGATTCGCCGATGGAGGCGGCGCTCAAGGGCGCGGCGCAGATCGGCTTCACGCTGGTTTCGCTCACCATCTCCCTCATCGCGGTGCTGATCCCGCTGCTCTTCATGGAAGAGGTGGTGGGCCGCCTGTTCCGCGAGTTCGCCATCACCCTGACCATCTGCATCCTGATTTCGGCCCTGGTTTCGCTGACCGTGGTGCCGATGCTGTGCGCCAAGCTGATGCGCCGCCACGATCCGGACGCGCCCAGGCCGCACGGCAAATTCTTCAACAAGACCGAGGAATGGTACGAAAAAATCATCACCCAGTATGACCGGCTCCTGCTCTGGGTGCTGGCCCATCAGCGGCTTACCCTGCAGGTGGCGCTGGGCACCTTGGCCCTGACCGTCGTGATGTACACCGCCATTCCCAAGGGCTTTTTTCCCCTGCAGGATACCGGCTTCATCCAGGCCGTCACCGAGGGCGATCCTTCGGTGTCCTTCCAGGCGATGGCGCAGCGGCAGAATGCGCTGGCCCAGGAGGTGCTCAAGGACCCGGCGGTCGCCAGCATTTCCTCCTTCATCGGCGTGGACGGCACCAACAACACGCTCAACAGCGGCCGCCTCCTGATCAACCTCAAGCCCAAGGATGAGCGCGACACCCTTACGGACGTGGTGGACCGCCTGAAGGGCCTGGGCAGCGCCGTGCCGGGGATGACCTATTACCTGCAGCCGGTGCAGGATCTCTCCACCGATTCCGTGGTGGGCCGCTCGCAGTATAATTTTACCCTGCAATCGGCCTCGACCGCCGAACTGACCGCCTTCGTTCCCAAGCTGATGCAGCAGCTGGCGCAGCGGCCCGAGATCGTGAATGCTACCACGCCTTTTCTCGACCAGGGCCTGTCCGTCCACCTGATCGTGGACCGCGATACCGCCGCCCGCTTCGGCATCACCTCCAACACGGTCGCCAATGCGCTCTATTCCAGCTTCGGCCAGCGCATCGTCACCACCATGTACACCCAGTCCAACCAGTATCGCGTGATCCTGGAAGCCGATCCCGGCATCCAGGACACAGTGCGGTCGCTGGAAGAAATTTACCTGCCGGCTGCCGGCGGCGGCCAGGTCCAGCTCGCCACCGTGGCGCATCTGGAACAGCGCAAGGTGCCGCTGCAGATCAATCACCTGGGCCAGTTCCCTTCGGCCGGCATCTCCTTTGACGTTGCGCCGGGCTATTCGCTGGGTTCGGCGGTCAAGGCGATTCTCAAGGCACAGGCCGATGCGGGCATGCCGCCTGCCATCACCTCCCAGTTCCAGGGCTCGGCCTATTCCTTCCAGTCGGCCCTCAGCAGCCAGATCCTGCTGATCATCGCCGCCATCATCACGGTCTATATCGTGCTGGGCGTTCTCTATGAGAGCTTCATCCATCCCGTGACCATCCTGTCCACCCTGCCGTCGGCTGGTGTGGGCGCGCTCCTGGCGCTGATTGTCACCGGGCATGATCTCAACATCGTCTCGATCATCGGCATTATTCTGCTGATCGGCATCGTGATGAAGAACGCGATCATGATGATCGACTTTGCGCTGGAAGCGGAACGGGGCGAGGGCAAGAGTCCCACCGAGGCGATCTACCAGGCGGCGCTCTTACGCTTCCGTCCCATCCTGATGACCACGGTGGCGGCCCTGTTCGGCGCCTTGCCGCTGGTGTTCGGCTCTGGCATGGGCGCGGAGCTGCGCCATCCCCTGGGCATCTCCATCGTGGGCGGCCTATTGATGAGCCAGCTGCTCACCTTGTTCACCACGCCGGTGATCTACATCTATTTCAGCCAGCTCGGCGAAGACTTGCGTGCTTGGCGCGCCCGCCGCGCCAGCCGCAAAGCCGTTCCCCCCGAACCGCAGCTGGGCTGACCATGATCTCAGCCTTTGTCCGCCGCCCCATCGCCACCATCCTGCTCGCCATAGGACTGG
>JAPLPI010000298.1 GCA_026400305.1 Alphaproteobacteria bacterium
GGCCGAACTGGGCGCAGACGCCTGGAACCTGTCCAGCGAGATGATGGTGGAAGAATTTGTGCCGGGCCGCGAGCTCACGGTCAGCGTGATGGGCGACCGCGCTTTGGGCGTGACCGAGATCACCACTGAGCTGGAATTCTACGACTATGAGGCCAAGTACGCGCCTGGCGGCTCCAAGCATGTCATTCCGGCGCAGATTTCCAGGGCTGCCGCCGATCAGGCGATGGAACTGGCGATCGCCGCGCACAAGGCGCTGGGTTGCCGCGGCGTCACCCGTACCGATTTCCGCTACGACGACACCGATGCGCGTCAGCGCATAATCCTGCTGGAGACCAACACCCAGCCGGGCATGACGCCGACCTCGCTGGTGCCCGAACAGGCCGCCCATGTCGGGATGAGTTACGCCAAGCTGTGCCGCTGGATTGTGGAGGACGCGTCATGCGATCGGTAAACGTGGAACGCAAGAGCCGCGCCAAGTCGGGCAACCAAACCGTCCGTCCCGCCGCCAAGAGCCGCCGTGATCTTACCGCCGTGCAGCCGGGCAGCGCCCGCCGTAACGAAGACACCGGCGCGATGGGCCGTGTCGCGGCGCGCCTGTCCTTGTTCGTGCGCCGTCCCATGATGGCGTTGTGCGGCTTGCTGCTTGTGCTGGTGCTGCTGGCGGCGTTGCTGGCCAGCGGCGTGATCGGCCGCGGCTTTCATACCGTGGGGCGCGGGTTTGGCGTCATCACCGCCGATGCCGGATTTGGCATTTCGGAGATCCATATCACCGGCAACCGCCGCACGCCCTATCCCCAGGTGCTGGAAGTGCTGGGCATGAAGCCTGGCGAATCCATCTTCAGCGCCAATCTGTGGAGCGCGCAGAACCGTCTCAATCGCCTGGAATGGATCGCTTCGGCCGAAATCCACCGCCGCTATCCCAACGCCATTTATGTCAGCCTGGTCGAAAAGCGGCCCTTCGCGCTGTGGCAGCCGCCGGCCGACGCCAAGGGCGAAGCGCTCATCACTGTGGTGGAACGCAATGGCAAGCCCATCACCAGCCATGACGTGGAAAAGTTCCGCCGCCTGCCCAAGTTGGTGGGCGCGGGCGCGCCTGTCGCCGCCGCCGATCTTATCGATGCGGTACAGGGCAAGCGCGCAATCGCCGCGCGCATCGCTGCTTACAGCCGCGTTTCCATGCGCCGCTGGAACCTGATCCTGGATGACGGAGTTGTCGTGCAGCTGCCGGAAACCGGCTGGCAGAAGCAACTTGATGCGCTGGAGCATTTGATCGTCGACAGTTCGATCCTAGAGCGCGATGTTACTCAAATCGATTTGCGTTCGCCGACCCACTACTTCTTCCTGCTCAAGAATGGTGACAAGAAGGACGTGGAACGAGGAAAAGAGACATGAACCAGACGGTCCGCTTGCGCGTGAATAACGAAATTCCCGCCTACCGCACCGGCCTTGTGTCGGCTCTGGATGTCGGAACTTCGAAGATCGTCTGTGTCATCGGCCAGGCCGAAGCCGGTTCCCTGAAGGTGCTGGGCAGCGCCTTGCGCGAATCCTCCGGTCTGAAAGCGGGCACCATCACCAGCCTGGAACAGGCCGAGGAATCCATCCGCGACTGCGTCGCCGCCGCCGAGAACATGGCCGATGCCCGCATTCAGAATGTGCTGATCAGCGTCAATTGCGGCCAGCCAGTGTCGGTCACCAGCCGCACAGTGATGTCGCTGGACGGCGCGCTGGTGTCGGACAACCACCTGCGCGCGCTTTTGGCCGATGGCCGCGCCCGCGCCAAGCTGGAAGGCCATGAGATCATACAGAGCGCGCCCACCTCCTATGTGGTGGACGAAGCGCGGGGGGTGAAGAACCCGTCCGGTATGTTCTGCCAGCGCATCGGCGTAGCCATGCATGCGGTGGCGGTAAAGCCTTCGCCCCTGCAGAACCTGAAGCTGGCGGTGGAACGCTGCCATCTCAATGTCATCGGCACCCAGTTCGGCGCCTATGCCTCGGGCCTTTCCACCCTGACCGAGGATGAAAAGCAGATCGGCGCCACCGTGATCGACATGGGCGGCGGCACCACGTCCATCGCCGTCTTCCTGGAAGGCCATCTGGTGCATGCTGATGTCGTGCCGATCGGCGGCTTTGCCGTCACCAGCGACATTGCCCGCATGCTGGCGGCGCCGCTGGCGGCCGCAGAACGCACCAAGACCCTGTATGGCGCGGCCATGGGCGAGATGGACGGCGGGGCCGATGTCATCTCCGTTGCCCAGATGGGCGAGGATGGTGCCGATGCCGCCTTGCGGGTGCCGCGCTCCATGCTCACCCGCATCATCCAGGCCCGACTGGAAGAGATCTTCGGCGAGGTCCAGACTCGTTTACGGGCGAGCGGCTTCGACGTGGCGGCTGGCCGCCGCGCTGTGTTGACCGGCGGCGCCTGCCAGCTGGCGGGAACCCGCGAACTGGCCGCCCGCATCCTGAACAAGCAGGTGCGCATCGGCCGGCCCCAGGCTTTCACCGGGCTGGCTGCCGCATCGGCGGGCCCGGACTATGCCACCGCCATCGGCCTGCTGATGGCTGGCGCGACCATGCCGCCCGAACTTTTAAATCCGGATATCGCCCTGGGGCACCGGCAGGAGAAGAATGAAAGCTGGCTGGGCCGGTTGACCCGCAGGTGGCTCTAATGATTCAACAATACAACAGCGAATCAGTTGGAAATTCTGGCGTGCCACAAGGTGATCGAAACATCTCAATGAGGAGAATCTAATATGGCGATCAACCTGAAATTACCCGAGACGAAAGAACTGCGTCCCCGCATCACGGTTCTGGGCGTGGGCGGCGCCGGCGGCAATGCCGTCAACAACATGATCGAGGCCGGTCTTGAAGGCGTCGACTTTGTGGTCGCCAACACCGATGCCCAGGCCTTGGCCCAGTCCAAGGCTCAGCGCCGAATCCAGCTTGGCGCCTCCACCACCGAAGGCCTAGGCGCGGGCGCCCAGCCTGAAGTCGGCCGGGCCGGCGCTGAGGAATCCATGACCGAGATCATGGAGCAGCTTTCTGGCGCGCACATGGTGTTCATCGCCGCCGGCATGGGGGGCGGCACCGGCACCGGCGCTGCCCCTGTCATCGCGCGTGCGGTGCGCGAAGCCGGCATCCTCACCGTGGGCGTGGTCACCAAGCCTTTCAGCCTGGAAGGCGACCGGCGCATGCGCGTGGCCGAACGCGGTATCCAGGAACTGCAGCAGTTCGTCCATACCCTGATCGTCATTCCCAACCAGAATCTGTTCCGCGTCGCCAATGAGCGCACCACCATGGCCCAGGCCTTCGCCATGGCCGATGAAGTGCTGCATGCTGGCGTGCGCGGCGTCACCGACCTGATCGTGATGCCCGGCCTGATCAATCTGGACTTTGCCGACATCAAGTCGGTGATCTCCGAGATGGGCAAGGCGATGATGGGCACCGGCGAGGCCGAAGGCGAAGACCGCGCCCAGAGAGCCGCCGACATGGCGATCTCCAATCCGCTGCTGGACGATGTGACCATGAAGGGCGCCAAGGGCGTTCTGATCAACATCACCGGCGGTCCGGATCTGATGCTGTTCGAAGTCGAACAGGCCGCTAACCGCATCCGTTCGGAAGTGGACCCGGACGCCAATATCATCTTCGGCAATACCATCCTGGACGACATGGAAGGCCGTATCCGCGTGTCGGTGGTCGCCACCGGAATCGATGCCGAGCAGATGCGCATGCCTCTGCCTGAAAAGGTGCGCCCGCTGCATCCGCTCCTGAACCTGAAATCGCCGGCCCGCGTTGCCCAGCCTGTGCCGGTTTCGGCGGCGCCGACGCCGTCTTACCAGCCCGCTGCCAATCCCGTTCATGCCACCATGGACGCGCTGGCCAGCCAGATGGGTGCGGAAAAGAGCCCGGCCGAGGACTATATCCTGGGCGGCGATGACGCCCCGGAAGTGGCGGCTGAGCCTGTGTCGCTGGCGACCAAGTATCCGGTCACCGAGACCTATCGCCCGGTC
>JAPLPI010000079.1 GCA_026400305.1 Alphaproteobacteria bacterium
GCTCCGGTGAACGGCCTGACCGCCAGCCGCGAGCAGATCGTGGCCGGCATGGCGGCGACCAAGCGCTATGCCGCGCTGTCCGATGCCTATCAGCGCTGCATCCGCGATTTTGTTGCCGCCCTCCAATCCAGGGCTGAAGCGGACAAGCCTGTCGCATTGGCGCTGGTGACCATCGAAAACCATCGGATACTGGTGTCCGAGAACAACAAGAAAAAGGCCAGGGACCGGATGAACGCTTCGATTATGGCCTTCAACGAATATGGCAGCGGATGTCCCGACCAATGATGCGATCAACAGCGCTGGCGGCGTTTCTGCTGTTTCCCGCTGCCGCCAATGCCGGGCTGATGCTGTCGGCCAATGACGGCAAGCAGATCGTCAAGGGCGATCCCACGCCGCGCACGCCCGACAGCGTGGATGTGCTGGACATGGGACATTATCCGCCGCGCGTCATCGGCAGCGTGCATATTCCCGCCGCCATGATCGGATCGCCCAATGCCATCGCGGTGGGCAAGGGTGAGAAGTTCGCCATAATCACCGCGGCGCAGAAATACGTGGATGCCGATCCGGAAAATCCCGCCCCCGACGACAAGGTGACGGTGATCGACCTGGCAGATCCCGCCCATCCCAGGTTCCTGCAGACGGTGCATGCGGGCCCCACGCCCGGCGGCATCACCATCAACCGCGCCGGGACCCTGGTGCTGGTGGCGTCCAAGGGTGACGACGCCATTCATGTCTTCACCCTGAGTGGCAAGCACCTGACTCCCGCCGGCAAAGTGGACCTGGGCAAGGGCGCGGCGCCGACCGATGTCGTATTCGCGCCGGACGGCCGCAAAGCCTATGCCGTGGCCTGGGGCGCGAACAGGATCACGGAGTTGGGCATCGACGGCACGCATGTC
Organism: Alphaproteobacteria bacterium; assembly: GCA_026400305.1. Taxonomy (GTDB): domain Bacteria; phylum Pseudomonadota; class Alphaproteobacteria; order Micropepsales; family Micropepsaceae; genus Rhizomicrobium. Next base: position 897 of record JAPLPI010000079.1, read on the forward strand.
ATGCGCTCGGGCAGGGACGTGGCGACCGGTATCAACCCTTATGGCGCCACCGTCACGCGGGATGGCAACTGGCTGCTCAACACCAATGTCGGCGGCGCGCTGGACAGGAAGACGAGCGGCACCCTGACCATGATTGATCTGAAGTCCGGCATGCTGGCCCTGAACCTGGAGGTGGGCAAGGTGCCGGAGCATGTCGCCCTGTCGCCGGACGGTCGCCATGCTGCGCTGGTGCTGGCCAATGGCGCCTCCACGGTGAAGAGCGATCCCAAGTATGACGGTCTGGTCGGAATCATCCGCATCTATGCGGTGGGGCCGGGCACCTTGACCCCTGTGGCGCAGGCCGATTCCTGTCACTGGGCGCAAGGCCTGGCCTGGAGCGATGACGGCAGCTTGGTGTTGCAGCAATGCGCCGCCGAACGCGCTATCCAGCTTTTCCGCTTTGACGGCAGCAGTCTCAAGCGCGACGATTCCGCTACATTGACGTTTGTATCCCGGCCCGGTTCGCTCTCTACCCAGCACAGCCGGTAGGAGACAGCATGAAAGCCGCCGCGACCCTGATGGCAATTCTGGCCATGACAAGCGCGGCGTTCGCTGTTGCGCCCAAGGCGCCGGAGCCGGCCAAACCGGTGGACGCCGCCAGCTTCTATGCCGGGCGCTGGTATGAGTTCGCGCGCACTCCCAAGAGCTTCAATGCCGGCTGCGTCGCTGGCGTTACCGATTACCAGGCCAAGGATGGCGGCATCACCGAACGTGACGCCTGTCACGCCAAGACGCCGGACGGAAAGGAAGAAGCCATTGCCGGCCCGCTGAAAATTCTCAATCCCGGCGCCAACACCAAGGTTGATGTCGCCTACCGGATTCTGGGCGGGCTGTTTCCCATCCACCGCGAATATTGGGTTCTGGATCATGGCGATGACTGGTTCATGATCGCCAATCCCGACATGACCGAGGTCAATCTTTACAGCCGCCTGCCGCGTCCCGCCCAGGCCCTGATGGACAAGATGACCAAGCAGATCAAGGACCTCGGCTATGCCGGGCCGCTGGAATTTCCCGCCCTGTCGGCCGCCAAGCCCTAGGGCTGCGCGCATCGCGCGCCGCCATGTTGCCAGTCTTCCCCTTCTGTGTCTGAATTGAAAAAAGAGTCTGGGGGACTTGGATATGACAAATATCACGCGTCGCACATCCATGCTGATGATGGGGGTGGCATCGGCTTTTGCCGCGCTGGCCCGGCTGCCCGCCATGGCGCTGACCAGCCTGACGGCACGGCCTCGCCGTCCGGTGACCGACGCGGACAAAGGCCATGTCCTGACCCTAGCGAAATCCAACAAGACCATCGTCGGCTATAGCGACCAGATCACGGTGCGGCCAGGCGAAACCATCACATTCCATGCCAGCACCTATGCGCCGGGCGACTACAAGGCCTCGCTGGTGCGGGTAATCAATGGCGACACGCTTTCCGGCGCCGGGCGTTTCCGCATGGATCCGGTGCCGGCCGATTTCGCCCGCAGCTATGCGGGCGGCGAGCAGAAGGTGTGGCCCGGTTCCTATGTCACCTTCGACCAGGCTTCACCGTCCGGTGTCACCAGCAGCGCCAAGGACTTCTCGGTGGTGGCGCTGGTCAAGCCGACCCTGCCGGGCAAGGGACCGCAATTCATCGCCTCGCAATGGGACAATACCAAAAAGCTTGGCTGGGCCATTGGCATAGACGAACGCGGCGAAGGTGCGCTGTGGGTGGGCCAGGGCGGCGGCAAGTATTTCAAGCTGCGCACCTCGCGCTATATCCAGCACGATCATTGGACCATGCTGGGGGCATCGTTCAATGCCGCGAGCGGCGAATGGCGCGTCTATGACGTGCTGCTGACCGATCCCAATTTTACCCTCGCCTCGACCAGCGATCCCTGGCACTACATCTTCGGCACACGTCGTTTGGCGAAAGACTGGACCATCGCATCCGGTACGCCGATGCGGTTTGCCGCCGGCAGCGGCGAGATGATGGCCAATGGCCAGCCCGCGCCCTATGCGCTGTTCAATGGCCGCATCGACGGCGTGCGGATCTCCGGCAAGGTGCTGCATCCCACCGACATGATCCGCGTCGCCACCGCTACGAAGCTGGATGAGGTCGCGGGCGATGACGTGCGCGGCTTCTGGGATTTTGGCCGCGGCATCGGCACCCTGACGGTCCACGACGCCACGCAAGCGGCATGGAACGGGCGCGGCGTGAACTGGCCGCAGCGCGCCATGAAGGGCTATCACTGGGCGTCCAGCAAGGACTGGCGCCAGCAGCCGGGCGAATTCTCCGCGATGTATTTCCGCGAGGATGATCTTCTGGATGCGGAATGGAATCCCAGCTTCACCTATACGGCGCCGGCCGGCCTGAAGAGCGGCATCTATGCGGTGCACCTGCAGCAGGGCAAGTCTGAGCATTATGTGCCCTTCTTCGTCGCCCCGCCCAAGGGTACCGCAACGGCGCCCACCGCCTTCCTGGTCCCCACCACCACCTATCTGGCCTACACCAATTGGACGCGCAATTTCGCCCAGCTGGAGCGTTATCCGGCCTTCCATTTCAATGCCGATGACATCGACTTTTTGATGCAGCATCCCGAATTCGGGCGCGGCCTCTATGACCAGCATATCGACGGCACCCTGGTGACGCGCTCGTCCTGGCGCCGGCCGCTGCTGACGGTGACGTTCAAGACCTGGCTGCACCTGATCAATTCCGACAGCCAGATCGTGGATTGGCTGGAATATGAGAATATGCCTTACGACATCATCACCGACGACCTGTTGCACAAGGAAGGTGCGGCGCTGCTGTCGCGCTACCGCACCGTGATCACCGGCCAGCATCCCGAATACCAGTCGCCGGAAATCTTTGCTGCGGTGAAGACGTATCTGGGGAGCGGTGGCCGCTTCATGTATCTGGGCGGCAACGGCTTCCAGAATCCGGCCGCCTGGCGCAATGACGGCATTCCCGCGGTCGAGCTGCGCCGCCTGAATGAAATCTATTGGACGCCGCAGAATTTCGAAGGCGAACGGCGCTTTGAGCTGAATGGCGTGGACAATCTGGAATGGGATCACACCTGGCTGACCCACAATCTGGGCCTGCGCTATGCGGGCACGACCTTCGGGTCGGGCAACACCTATTACAAGGTGCTGCCGGATTCGAAGAATCCGCGCGCCGCCTTCATCTTTGCCGGCGTGCATAACGAGATCATCGGCGATTACGGTACCCATTTCGGCGGGGTGGCGGGCGATGAGTTCGACCGGGTGGATTATGACGCCGGCACGCCGCGCCATGCGCTGCACCTGGCCAAGTCGGAAGGCACCCCCATTCCGGTCTGGGCCAACGCGCAGCTGGCGGCGCAGATGCGCGATGACTATGACAACAAGAGCTATGCCTCACTGACCTTCTTCGAGACGCCGTCCGGCGGGGCGGTGTTTTCGGTGGGCTCGATGGCGTATATCGGGGCGTTGAATCACAATAGCTTCAACAACGACATTGCGCGCATCACCACCAATGTCCTGAAGCGCTTTTCCGATCCCAAGCCGTTCAAAGTGCCGGTCTAGTGACAGACACGTCCGCGCCCGCCCTCAAGGGCAATATCGGCCGCTTTCAGCTGTTCGCGTTCGGATTCGGTTCCATCATCGGTTCATCCTGGTGCGTGCTGGCGGGCAGCTGGATCGCGTCGGCCGGGCCCGGCGGCGCGGTGATCGGTTTCGCCCTGGGCGGCATCGTGGTCGCCTGCATCGGTGCCTGTTATGCCGAACTGACCTCGCGGCTTCCGGTGACGGGCGGCGAGTTCACCTTCGTGCTGCATGTCTTTGGCCGGGGGCTGGCTTTCTATGTCGGCTGGTTCATCGCCTTTGCCTGGATACTGGTGACGATTTTCGAAGGCCTTGCCATCGCCTGGTTGTTCGAGCGGCTGAACACCGGCGTGCCGGACGTGTCTTTGTACAATGCCGCCGGTACCACCGTCACCCGCAACCAGCTGATCATCGGCTGTATCGGCGCGCCCGCCATCGCGCTGCTGAATTACCGGGGGGGTCAGGTGCTGGCGCGCTTCCACAGCCTGCTTACCTACACCTTCATCGGCGTGGCGCTGGCGATGGTGGCGCTTCTGCTGAGCCACGGTGTGCCCGCGAACTTAACGCCGCTGCTGCCCGCCCAGGGGCCGGTATGGTGGGAAGGCGCCGCGGCCATCTTCGCCAATTGTGCCTTCCTGCTGTGCGGCTTCCAGGCCGTCAGCCAGGTGGTGGAGGAAAAATCTGCCCGCCTGCCATTCTCCACCCTGTTCCGCATTTTGGTGCTGACCGTGGTCGCGGCCACTGGGTTTTACTGCGTGGTGGTGCTGGGCACGGCCATCATGATGCCCTGGGCGTCGCTGCCGCCCCATTCCCTTGCCTTTGTCGAGGTGTCGCGATTGCT
>JAPLPI010000265.1 GCA_026400305.1 Alphaproteobacteria bacterium
GACCGAGGCTTCGTTGTTGATGCGCCGCATCGCTTCGCCCAGCAGCGGTGCGATGGAGATGGTGCGGAGGTTGGCGCAGGTCTTCATCAGCGGCGTGGGCTCGATGGAATCTGTCACCACCATGGATTTGAGCTTGGAGCCGGAGATGCGTTCCACCGCCTTGCCTGACAGAACGCCATGGGTGCAATAGGCATAGACTTCGGTGGCGCCGTTCTTCAGCAGCGCATCGGCGGCGTTGCACAGGGTGCCGCCAGAATCCACGATATCGTCGATAAGGATACAGGGCCGCCCCTCGACATCGCCGATGATATTCATCACTTCCGACACGCCGGCTTTTTCGCGGCGCTTGTCCACGATGGCCAGGTCCGTGTTCAGGCGTGTTGCTAGGGCACGGGCGCGCACCACGCCGCCGACATCGGGCGACACCACCATCGGCTCCTTGCCGCCCAGATGGGCCTCGATGTCCTTCACGATCACCGGCATGGCGAAAAGATTGTCGGTGGGGATGTCGAAGAAGCCCTGGATCTGGCCGGCATGCAGGTCCACCGTCAGCACGCGGTTGGCGCCGGCTTCGGTGATCAGGTTGGCGACCAGCTTGGCCGAGATAGGCGTGCGCGGGCCGACTTTGCGGTCCTGGCGAGCATAGCCGAAATAGGGGATCACCGCGGTGATGCGCCGGGCCGAAGCGCGGCGCAGCGCATCGATCATGATCAGCAATTCCATCAGATTGTCGTTGGCCGGCGCGCTGGTGGACTGGATGACGAACATGTCCTCGCCACGGACATTCTCATGAATTTCGACGAACACTTCGTCGTCGGCGAAGCGGCGGACATCGGCATTGACCGGGACCAGGCCCAGATGGGCGCTGATGGCATCCACCAGCGGACGGTTGGAATTTCCGGTGATGAGGCGCATGCCCCACGATCCGTTCAGATCCGTCATCGACCGTGCGCCTCGTGAAGCTTTGATGACGTGCTTTTAGCGGCTGCCACCTGTCCCCGCAACGGTCGCAAACGCCGCTGTTACCCGGTCAGCACAATGGCCGAGATTTGCCGCCCATAATCGGGTTCGCCCGCATGGGTGGTGCGGCGGAAGCTGAAATAGCCGTTTTCCGGCGGGTAGGTGCAGACCCCCAGCGATTCCACCGATCCGGCGCCTGCGCCGGTCAGTCGGTGGGCGGCATAGCCTGGCAAATCGAAGCGGTAATGGCCTACCTTGTCCGAGGGCACAAAAAAGCGGCGATTGCGCAAACCCAGTTCCAGGAAACGGTCGCGGAAGTCCCAGCCCACTTCGTAAGCGTTCTGGCTGATGCTGGGACCGATCACGGCCTGGATGCGCATCCGCTGGGCGCCCAGTTTTTCCATCGCCTCCAGGGTGGCTTCCAGCACCCCGCCCAGTGCGCCCTTCCATCCGGCGTGGGCGGCGCCGATCACCTTTGCCCTGGGATCGGCCAGAAGCACCGGCGCGCAATCGGCGGTCAGTATGCCCAATGCGAGGCCCGGCGTGGCGGTGACCATGGCGTCGCCTTCCTGGCGCTTGCCGTTTTCGGTGTCCCAGGCAGTAAGCGTGTGCACGATGGGGCTGTGGACCTGGCTGAGGCTGACAAGCTGTGGTGGTTCGCTGCCCGGGATCAAGGTTGCCGCGATCCGGCGGCGATTTTCCGCGACCGCCTCCGGCGCGTCGTTTGATCCGGGACCGCAATTGTGGAATTCATAAATGCCGGTGGAAATGCCGACTTCGCGTCCGAAAAACCCGTGCGCGATTCCCGGCGCCTTGAGGTTTTCCGATTCTCGCCGCGTCACGTTGTAAATCCTGGCATGTCGGTGATGGAGGATGGCGCGAAAGCCAGTACCTTGAACAGCTGGCCCATCTGGTCGTTGCCGATCAGCCGCTCGATGGCGGTCAGAAGATCGCGGGAGGATTCCGGATTGGCCTTCATCAATTGTTCGGCGCGTTCGGTGATGCCGATATTGGCCAGGAACATGCCCTGGGTGGTGGGTCCGAACACGCTTGTGCCGCCGCGCTTTCCTGCAGCGGCCAGGGCCGCGAAATCCACATGGGCCGAAATATCGCCCTGGCCAGGATCATACAACACCTCGGCAAAACGATGGCCGCTGACGGCCTGCAGGGTTTCCGAAAAGCCGGCCGCTTCGCCATAGCCATAATCCAGGATCAGGCCGGCGCCGCCCTTGGTGGCGATGATGCAGGAAATTTCTTCGGCCAGGGCGGTGGAGGCGTGCGAGGTCTCGAACACTCCGCCATCGGGCGCCGCTTCGCGCCCGGCGGGCACCGATGTCTTGGGCGCCGGCACAGGGGCTAGGGCGAATTGCAGTGCGCCGTCCAGCGCCGTCACCATGCGCTCGCACCAGCCGCGGTCGGTTTTGACATATTGGCGCACGGGCAGGGCGTCGAAGAACTCGTTGGCCACTAGGAACAGCGGCCGGTCGCCCAAGTGATCGTCGAACTGGGCCTGCCAAGAAAGATCCGCGCCTAGACCGCGCAGCTTGTCGGCCTGCTGGGCTTGCATCACCGGGCTGGCCTCGATCATCACCACGTCCAGGTCGGCAAGGAATTCTGGCGCCACGGCCGCAGTGCGCAGGATATCTGCCATCAGGGTACCGCGCCCAGGTCCCAGTTCCACCAGGCGGGGATTCTTGGGGCAGCCCTGGTCGGCCCAGACCTGGACCAGCCACAGTCCGATCATCTCGCCGAACATCTGGCTGACTTCCGGGGCGGTGATGAAGTCGCCGGCGGCGCCGATGGCCTCGCGGTTGGGATAATAGCCGTCCTTGGGATCCAGTAGCGCGATGGTCATGAACTGCGCCACCGACATCGGGCCCTGGGCCTCGACAAGAGCGGCGATGCGCGCTTTCAGACTCATGCGGTGCGCGGCCTTGTATAGGCGACCCCGAACAGCGCGCCGGCCGTCAGCCAGATGGGGATGGACAGGGCCATGCCCATGCTGACCGGTCCAAGGAAGGCGGCATCGGGCTCGCGGAAGAATTCGCAGATGAAGCGGAAGGTGCCATAGCCTAGGAAGAACAGTGCCGAGATAAAGCCGGGGCGCTCATGGGCGCGGAATACACGCAGCGCGATCTGCAGCAAAACCAGCAGAACCAATCCTTCCAGCGCCGCCTCATAAAGCTGGCTGGGATGACGCGGGATGTGCAGTTCGTCGCGCGGAAAGATCATCGCCCAGGACGCGTCGCTGGCCCGGCCCCAGAGTTCGCCGTTGATGAAGTTGGCGATGCGGGCCAGGAAGATCCCGACCGGCGCGAAGGCGCAGGCCAGGTCCCCCAGCGCCAGCAGATTGAGCTTGCGGCGGCAGGCGAACAGCCAAAGCGCGATGACCGCGCCCAGCAGGCCGCCATGGAAGGACATGCCGCCTTCCCAGGCCGCGATGATGCGG
>JAPLPI010000117.1 GCA_026400305.1 Alphaproteobacteria bacterium
CTCGGCCTGGCGGCTGGAAACGACGACCGCACTGCGCAGGCTCTCGGCTTCGCGCTGCAGGCTGTCCGCCTCGCCCTGAAGTGCTTTGTCAGTCGGCACTTTCAGCACCGGCCAATCATCGGTCAGCGACCGGTCAAAGGCGATGTCGGCATCGCGCGAGTTGTTGAAGAACGCCAGGAACTTGTAATATTCGCTGTGCCGGATCGGATCATAGGGATGCGAATGGCACTGCACGCAATTCATGCTGACGCCATTCAGTACCTGCCAGGTGGTGGCGGCGCGGTCCATCACCGCGGCAAGACGGTATTCCTCGTCATCGGTGCCGCCTTCGTCATTGGCGGCGGTCTGGCGATGGAAGGCGGTGGCGATGCGGTCGTCGAAGCTCGGATTGGGCAAGAGGTCGCCCGCCAGTTGCTTGATGACAAACTGGTCGTAGGGGAGATTGCTGTTCAGCGCCCCGATCACCCAATCGCGATAGTGCCAGACGGTCCGGCTGTGATCCTTCTCAAAGCCCTTGGTGTCGCCATAACGCGCCAGGTCCAGCCACAGCGAAGCCCAGCGTTCACCATAGCGCGGTGACGCCAGAAGCCGATCGACCTGTTTTTCGTAGGCGTCTTTGGAATTGTCCGCCAGGAAGGCCGCCTGATCCTGCGGCGTGGGCGGCATGCCGGTGAGATCCAGCGACACACGCCGCAACAGCGCCGGCTTGTCCGCTTCCGGCGATGGCGGCAGGCCTTCCTTTTCCAATCGCGCCAGGATGAAACGGTCCAGCTGCTGGCGCGCCCAGTCTTGACGCTTCACGGCGGGCAAGGCTTGCGGCTTGGGCGGAACAAACGCCCAGTAGTTCTCCCAGGCCGCGCCCTCCTCGATCCATTGCTTCAGGAGCGCAATCTGGCCCAGCGCGAGCGGTTTGCCATGCAGCGGCATGCGGATTTCCGGATCGTTCGACGTCACGCGCGCCATCAGTTCTGAAGCGCGCGGGCTTCCCGGGACCACGATGGGGCGGCCCGACTTGGCCTTGCCCAGCACCTGTTGGCGATAAGAGAAAGACACCCCGCCCGCCTGCTTCACCCCGCCATGGCAGGCCATGCAGTTGGCGTTGAAGATCGGACGGATGTCGCGGTTGAAATCGATCTTGTGCGGATCGGTCGAGGATTTCAGCATCAGGGTGCTGGCAACGATAGCTGTAGCGGTCGCGAGGACCGCCACCACGGCCAATATCACCGGCTTTCCCATAAACTTTCCCTGGACGCCGTCTTGTACGGCTGCACTTGCGGGTATTTTCACCCGCGCCGGTCAAAAAGCAACAACTGGCGAAATGGAAAAATCATTGCGGCGCAACATATTACGCCGAATCGCTCATGTGGCCTTGAGCAGTACCTCGCGCAGCTTGTTGGCAACGATAATATCCTCGCCCGGCTGCAGCATCCACACCCCGACAATCAGGGCATCCTGGGCGTTTGGCAGCCCGGCCGAGCCGGAGCGGCGGCCCGTGGCCGGGTTCAGCTCAATGGATGGCGTGCCGGCACGCATGGCGGCGGAGACGTCCAGAGGCTTAATGCGAACCTTGCTCTGGTCGTAGCGGATCAAGAGGTGCGGAATGGCATTGGCCAGGGGCGGCACGAAGATCTCCCGCGTGATACCCGGAACGTCCTTCAGCCGGGCGGCGATGCGTTCGGCGCGGGCGCGAAACTCCGCCTGCATCCCCTCGTCGGTCTGGGACAGGAACCAGTCAATGGCCGCGACCATGCCGACAATCTGCTCCTTGGCCACCTTCATGCCCCGGCCCACGGTTTCGTCGCGCGGACTGCTCGACCAGGTGGCAGCTTCGATGAGGTCCTTGCGGCCCAGCAGCAGCCCGGCATTCTGCGGCCCGCGAATGCCCTTGCCGCCCGAGAAGGTGACAAGATCGAAGCCCATCAGGGTATAGGCCCAGAGGTTGGAAATGGGCGGCACATCGGCGGCGGCATCGTTGAAACATGGCACACCATGGGCATGGGCGACCCGGACCCAGTCTTCGCGGCTGATCTGGCCGTGTTCGGCGGCATTGAAGAAATGGCACATCACCGTTTTGGGGGTGAAGGCCTTCTCGTAATCATCCAGTGTTTCGACTTCGACAAAGCGCGCGCCGCAATTGGAGATGGCATGGTCATAGCCATAGCGATGACCCTTCTGGATGATCACTTCATTCTTCAGGCCACTCACCTCCAGCGGCAGCAGGGCCACCGCCGCCCGGTTGCCCACCGTCATGCAGGCGGCGGTGCCCAGGGTCAGAGCTGATGAGGCACCTGCAGTGACCATGGCCGCCTCGCACTTCAGGCGGCTGGCGATGTACTCGCCCGACTTCTGCTGCAGTTCGGCCAGCCGCACGGGGCTTTTGGCGGCGGCTTCCACCGCGGCGCGGACCTGCGGCGGCATGGTCGAGGCGGTCAGCGCCGTATAGGTGCCGGCCGCATTGATGATCTTGGTGACGCCCAGCTTGTCGTAATAATCGACGGTGGGGACGGCAGCCTCGGCGGCCGGGGCCAGGCCGGCCACCCCGCCGGCGGCCATCAGATTGCGGGTCCAGGAAAAGAAGCTGCGGCGTGTTTTTGTCATTTTGTCCCCCGTTGCGCTGATGTTAATCCAGACATTGGGTTTGTGCTATGGATGCCGTCATGAGCGAATTGACCGATCTTTCCCTTCGTGACCTTTCGGCGGGCATTACCGCCCATCGTTTTTCGCCGGTGGATGTGGTGGAAGCCCATCTTTCCCGCATCGCAGCGCTGGAGCCGCGCCTGCACGCATTTGTCCATGTTCATGCCGCCGAGGCCAAGCTGGCCGCCGAAGCTGCCGACAAGGCGATCCGCTCAGGTCACGGGCTGGGACCGCTGCACGGCATTCCGATTGCGCTGAAGGACCTGGTGGAGTTCAAGGGTCATGTCACCACCCGTGGCTGCGCAGTGAATCGCGATCGGGTTTCCACCCACACCGCCACCCTGGCGCAGAAGCTGCTGGGCCAAGGCATGATCGTGCTGGGCAAGACCCATACGGTGGAGTTCGCCTATGGCGCCTGGGGCACCAATGAACATATGGGCACGCCGTGGAATCCCTGGGACATGAAGACCCAGCGCACGCCGGGCGGATCGTCGTCCGGCTCGGCCGTGGCGGTGGCGGCGCGCCTGGCGCCCGGCGCGATCGGCCCCGACACCCGCGGTTCGGTGCGGGTGCCCGCTTCCTGGTGCGGTATCACGGGTTTGAAAACGTCGGTAGGCCGCATCTCCACGTATGGCGTGCTGCCGCTCAGCCCCACCCTGGACACGCCCGGACCGTTTGCGCGCAGCGTCGAAGATTGCGCCATCCTGTTGGAAGTCCTGGAAGGTCACGATCCGAACGATGCCTTGACCGCCACCATGCCGCCCAGCAATGCCATGCCGACCCTGAAGCGGGGCGTGAAGGGGCTGAAGCTGGCACGCCTGCCCGATGCCGAACGCAGCGAATTCGATGCCGAAGTGCTGGAAGCGTTCGACCGTTCGCTGAAAGCGCTGGAAGCACTGGGCGCCGAAGTTGTCGAGCTGGCGCCGGGCGGACGCAGCCTGCGCGAAAGCGGCGACCTGGTCGGCCGAATTATCTCCGCCGAAAGCTATCCCAACCTGGCAGAGCTGGTGGACAGCGACACCCTGCCGCTGGACCAAGCAGTGCGGGCGCGCGTGCGCGCGGGTGCCTCCATTTCCTCGCGCCAGTATCGCGACGTTCTGGCGGCCCGCGAAATCGCCAAGGCGGAATTTTCGGCCCGCATCGCCGGCATCGACGCTGTTCTCACACCCAGCACCATGACCCCCGCCATCCCGCTCAGCAGCGTGGACCAGACTCAGACACCGGCAGTTTCGACCCGCTGGGCCAATTACCTGGACCTGTGCGGTCTTTCGCTGCCCAACGGCTTCACCAAAGGCGGGCTGCCGCTGTCGCTGATGATTTCCTGCCGCGGCGGCGACGAAGCCATGGCCCTGCGCATCGGCTGGGCCCTGGAAAGCGTCACCGACTGGCAGACCAAGGCACCGGCGCTTTAGAACGCAACCTTGTCGCCGCCCTTGAGCGAAAGAATTTCCCGCGCCTCGTCCGGCGTGGCGATGCTGCGGCCAAGCCCTTCGATGATCTGGCGCACCATGCGCACCTGTTCGGCGTTGGACGTCGCCAGCTTACCCTTGCCGGCCCACAGCGAGTCTTCCAGACCGACGCGGACATTTCCACCCATGGCCGCGGCCTGGGCGGCGATGGCAAGCTGGTTCTTGCCCGCGCCCAGCACCGACCATCTGTACTGATCACCGAACAGCCGGTCGGCGGTCCGTTTCATGTGCAGCACGTCTTCGGGATGCGGGCCGATGCCGCCCAGGATGCCGAATACCGACTGGACGAACAAAGGCCCCTTGACCAGCCCACGATCTAGGAAGTGCGCCAAATTGTAGAGATGGGAAATGTCGTAGCACTCGAATTCGAAACGGGTTCCGGCATCGCCCAGCTTCCCCAGCACGAACTCGATGTCCGCAAAGCTGTTGCGGAACACCAGGTCGCGCGAGCCTTCCAGCGCTTCGCGTTCCCAGGAATGCTTGAAGTCCTTGAAGCGGTTCAGCATGGGGAAGAGGCCAAAATTCATCGAGCCCATGTTGAGCGAAGCCACTTCCGGCTGGAACTGCTCGGCCGGCTTCACCCGCTCCGCCACCGTCATGTAGGGCGCGCCACCCGTGGTCAGGTTGATCACCGCATTGGTGGACTGCTTGATGCGCGGCAGAAAACGCGCAAATGCTTCCGGGGTCTGGTCCGGCTTGCCGGTTTCCGGGTCGCGGGCGTGCAAATGCACGATGGCGGCGCCGGCTTCGGCGGCGCCGATGGCGGCCTGCGCAATTTCGTCCGGCGTCACCGGCAGATACTGCGACATGGACGGGGTATGAATCGCACCAGTGACGGCGCAGGTAATGATGACCTTGTCACCAAATGACATTGCTTTATTCCCTTTTCTACTTGCCGATATCTTTGTCTGCACGGCGCTTGTGTGCCGCCAGCGCCATCAACCGCCGGTCGCGCCAAGCCTGGCGTTCCTGCAGCTTGTCTTCGGGCAGCGCCTTTCGGCGGTCTGCCGCGATGGTGTCAAGCACCGGGCCACTCCAGTCGGCCCGACGCTGCATGGAATCGAACAGCCGGATATAGATCTGTTCATAGCGCTGGCAATAATCGCGCACCCCGCCCGGGGCATTGAGGTCAATGGTCTCGAACGGGCCCATGAAGGACCAGCGCAGCGCCAGACCTTCACGGATGCCGACATCGACATCTTCGATGCTGGCATAGCCATCGGCCACCAGCCGGAAGGCTTCTTCCAGCAGCGCACCCTGCATGCGGTTCATCACAAAGCCGTCCAGCTCCTGCTTCATCACAATGGGCGCATGGCCGGCGGCGCGCAGGAAGTCGGCGGTGCGGGCCACCACGGCCTTGTCGGTCCAGGGCGCGGGCACCACCTCGGCGGCCGGGATCAGATACGGCGGATTGATCGGATGCACCACCAGACAGCGGTGCCGGCCTTTCAGATGTTCGGTGAACTTTGAAGGCAGGATGGCGGAGGTTGAACTGGCTAATATCGTGTCGTGCCCGGCCAGCGCGTCCAGCCGCGTGAACATGTCCTTTTTGATGTCCACGACTTCGGGGGTATTTTCCTGAACATAGGCGGCGTCTTTCATCGCCTCTTCCAGGGTGGAGACCGCACGCATGCGCGCCCGCACAGTGTTGGGCGACAAGCCGTTCAATAAATCATTGGCTTCCAGATCGGGCAACACGCCTTCGATATAGGTCAGCGCTTTGGCGCCGGCCGCAAGATCGTTATCCCAGAGGACGACGTTATGTCCGGCACGGGCAAAGCTGATAGCCCAGGCGCGGCCGATAAAGCCCGACCCGATAATTGCAACGCTACTCATATTTCCTCACTGTTTATTATCGTGGCGCGTTCTTGGCCTTGCCGGACACCAGGTCTTCGATGGCGAACATCCGGCCATTGGCGATGACGCGCTTTACCTTATGGGCATTGGCAATATTTTCCAGCGGATCACCTTCCACCAGCACGATGTCGGCCAGCTTGCCCGGCGCGATCACCCCGGCATCTAGCTGCAGGAAATCCGCTGGCACGGCGGTG